>CAZMKY010000394.1:0-4777 GCA_964566835.1 uncultured Rhodobacterales bacterium | reverse complement strand
GACGTCGGTCCGCGCAGGAACCGACCCTTTGACGACGTTGAACGCCGACTGGAACGATGGGCTGAGGATCGCGCTGGCAAGTGCTGCCTGCTCACCTGACACTTCGCCGCCCTGGTCGAACATTGCGAACTGGTCAGCGTTGAACGTGACCTGATCCTGCGTGCCCGGGAAACGGAAGCAGAGGAAGTCCTCGCCCGGCACTTTGCCGGCGTTGAGGAATTCACCCTTGGCCCAGTCGCCCATCATCTGGAAACCGGCTTCGCCGTTGATGACCATGGCGGTCGCAAGGTTCCAGTCACGGCCCGAGAAGTTCTCGTCGACGTTGTCGCGGATGAACTGCATGCGCGCAAAAGCTTCAACCATCGTGTCCGAGCTCAGAGCGTCTGCGTCGAGGTCGATGAAGGCCGACTTGTAGAAGTCCGGGCCACCAGCCGACATGACAACAGCGTCAAACACGGTAGCGTCCTGCCAGGCCTGACCGCCGTGAGCGATCGGGGTAACGCCAGCCGCGCTGAGCGTGTTCACTGCAGCAACGAAGTCTTCCCAGGTTTGCGGAACTGCAATGCCGTTGGCATCCAGAACAGCCTTGTTCGCCCAGACCCAGTTGGTCGAGTGAACGTTGACCGGTGCGGAAACCCACTTGCCGTCAGCTTTTGCGAATTCTTTCAGCGCGTCAGGAACAACGGCGTCCCAGCCCTGCTCGGCAGCAACGTCGTTCAGGTTGGCAAGTGCGCCTTCGCCTGCCCAATCCTTGATGTCGAAACCCAGCATCTGGACCGCAGTCGGTGCATCACCGGACGTAACGCGTGCACGCAGAACCGTCATGGCCTGCTCACCGCCGCCACCGGCAACCGGCATATCCTGCCAGCCGATGCCCTGACCTTCGAGGTCTTGCTTCAGAACGTTCAAAGCAGCAGCTTCACCGCCCGACGTCCACCAGTGCAGAACCTCAACGTCTTCCGCATGCGCAGCTCCAGCGACGACGAAAATCGCGGCGCTGGCCTTCAGTGTCTTCAGTACAGACATGTAACCTCCCATTGGCTTTTTTCCGGTCGTTCGCCGGAATGACCAGATTAAAACGTTACAACATGCCCATATGTCAACTCGAAAATTTTGAGTTTTTTGGACCAACCGAGCAAAATTTGGTGGATTTAGCTCAAAAAATGAGACTTTTCGGTCAAATTTCATTCCTCTGGACGAGATTCTCACTGTTGTAACGATTTAATTTTTGCCGCATGGTGATTCCTGAAAGTTCGACCATGCCAGACGATCATATCAAGACACCGCCTGTCGCCACGCTGAACCAGACGCGCCAAGGCAAGCCCACCCTCCGGACCGTGTCCGAACTGACGGGTTTCGCCGTCACGACCGTGTCTCGCGCGTTGGCCGATGACCCCCGGATCGCCGAAAGCACACGGAAAACCGTCCGCGATGCGGCCGAACAGATCGGCTATACGCCGGACCGCGCTGCCCAGCGCCTGAGAACAGGTCGCACAAAGGTCATCGCACTTCTCGTCAACACAGAGCACGAGTTCCTCGGCTTCACCCACGAACTCGTGGCCGGCATCAGCGAACCGCTGCAAGGCACGGGTTACAACGTCATCGTCAGCCGCGAAGACATCGAAGGTGACCGTCTGGCCGCGGTGCGCAAGATCGTTCAGACGCGAAGCGCAGACGGGCTCATCATCAGCCGGACCGAATTGTTTGACCCCCGTGTTCGCTACCTTCTGGAAAACGACTTTCCGTTCGTCAGCCACGGCCAAACCGAGTTCACGGCGCCCCACCCTTACGTGGACTACGATAACGAAGCTTACGCCCGTGACGCCGTAAGACGGCTGATCCAGAAGGGACGAAAGCATCTGGCGATTGTTCTGCCTGACGCGCGCTATACCTTTTCGCAGCATTTGCGTTACGGCTTCCTCGCCGCAGCGCGCGACGCCGGCGTCACGCACGAGATTCTCGAAGGCATCACGCTTGAAGTGTCACCAGAAGATATGGTGGCCGCCATCGAAGAACGGCTTTCCGCGCCCAACCCACCGGATGGATTTGTCTGCGTGGGCGAGGTCGTCGCTCTGGCGACGCTCTCGGCACTTTACGACCGTGGCATTCAACCCGGCGAAGATGTCGACGTCGTCGCCAAAAGGGCTTCGCCGATCTTCCGCCTGATGCGTCCCCGGATTGAAACGGTCTTCGAAGACGTCCGCGAAACCGGGCGCTGCATTGGCGCGGCGCTTCTGAAGCGCATGGAAGGTGTCCCAAGCACCGAGCTTCAGACCATCATCTCACCCGGCGAAGACTGGCGCTAAGCGCTAATTCGCGGCGCGGAACCAAGCCACCAGCGCAGCGCGCTCTGCGTCTTCCATATAGCTCAGGTTTCCCGGCGGCATGGCGTGGCTGATACCGGCTTGCGTGTAGATCCGACGCGCTTGCCCGGCCACGTCGGCCCGCGTCTCCAGCACCACGCCTTTGGGCGGCACGCGGATACCGCTCCAGACCGGTTCGCGCGCATGACACATAGAACAACGCCCCAGAACAATCTCGTGGACCTCGTCAAAGGCCGGCGCCGCCGCAAACCGCGCTGCAGCGCCAGTCAAGGCAGCCTCCTCCGCTGGCGTCTCGTCCCAGTCGTTGCCCGCCGTGGACAGCCACGCGATCAGGATAAACAGGATCACCGTGACCGCCCATGTCCAATGCGGCTTACCTTGCCGGGCATGCATCGTGTTGAAGAAATGCCGGATCGTCACGCCCATCAAGAACACCAACGCGGCGATGGCCCAGGCATATTCGGTGCCAAACGCCAACGGATAATGGTTCGACAACATCAGGAAGATGACCGGCAGCGTCAGATAGTTGTTATGCGTGGATCTCAGCTTGGCAATCTTGCCGTATTTCGGGTCAGGCGTCCGTCCGGCCTTCAGGTCAGCCACAACGATCCGCTGGTTCGGCATGATGATGAAAAAGACGTTGGCCGACATGATCGTGGCCGTGAACGCGCCCAGATGCAGAAGCGAAGCACGCCCTGTAAAGACTTGGGTGTATCCCCACGCCATCGCCGTGAGCAGAACGAACAGTAGAACCATCAACACCGTCGGCTTCTCGCCCAAGGGCGATTTGCACAAGGCATCATAGATCACCCAGCCCACCGCCAGCGACGCGGCCGAGATCAAAACCGCCTGCCAAACCGTCAGATCCGCCTTTTCATAGTCGATGAGGTAAAGCTCTGCGCCCGCCCAATAGACCACAGCCAGAAGCGCGGCCCCGGACAGCCATGTCGAATAGGCCTCCCATTTGAACCAGGTCAGATGCTCTGGCATGGCATCGGGCGCGACCATGTATTTCTGAATATGGTAAAATCCGCCGCCATGAACCTGCCATTCCTCGCCGTCGGCCGGTCCGGGGATGTTGCGGTTCAGACCCAGATCAAGGGCGATGAAATAGAATGAAGACCCGATCCACGCGATTGCCGTGATGACGTGGGTCCAACGGATCGCGAATTCCAGCCAATCCCATAGAACGACAAGATCGCCCATCAGCTGCCCCTGTATGTCGAATAGCCATAAGGGCTTAGCAGAAGCGGCACATGGTAGTGCGCATCTTCGCTCATCCCGAAGCGGATCGGCACACGGTCAAGGAACAGGGGCTCGCCCCCTGCCTGTCCGGTCTCCCGCAGATAGGCGCCCGCCTCGAAGACCAGCTCGTAGGCGCCGGGGCGAAACGTTTCCTTCGGCATGATCGGACTGTCCGTGCGCCCATCGGCATTCGTGACAGCTTCCGCCAGCTTTTCACGACTGATCCCATCCACTTTGTAAAGCGTGATGCGAATGCCCGCCGCGGGGCTGCCCCGCGCCGTGTCCAGAACATGTGTGGTCAGATAACCCTCGGCCATGACGCGCTCCCTTGCCAGCCCTGCCCCTTCCTTGGTCTAAGTCGTTCCAGACCCAAGAGGAAGACGCGAATGTCAGACGCCCCCCGTTATCCCCGCGACATGACCGGCTATGGCCAGAGGCCACCGGCGGCAAACTGGCCCGGCGACGCCCGCGTCGCGGTGCAGTTTGTCGTGAACTACGAAGAAGGCGGTGAAAACAACCTCCTGCACGGTGATCCCGCGTCCGAAGCCTTCCTCAGCGAAATCGTCGGCGCGGCCGCTTGGCCCGGCCAGCGGCACTACAATATGGAATCAATTTACGAATACGGCGCACGGGCGGGCTTCTGGCGGCTTCACCGTATTTTCGAGGCGGCAGGCATTCGCCCGACGGTCTACGCCGTCGCGACAGCGCTGGCCCGTGCCCCGGAACAGACCCGCGCCATGCAGGATGCCGGCTGGGAACTGGCAAGCCACGGTCTGAAATGGATCGAATACAAGGACATGGGCGAAGCCGAAGAACGCGCGCATATCCGCGAAGCCATCCGGCTCCACACCGAAGTCACGGGCGCCGCACCCCGGGGCTTCTACCAGGGCCGCACCTCGATGAACACGGTCCGCATCGCGCATGAGGAAGGCGATTTTTCCTATATTTCAGACGATTACTCGGATGACCTGCCCTATTGGAAAACGTTCGGCGACCGGGACCAGTTGATCATCCCCTACACGCTTGATGCCAACGACATGCGCTTTGCCACACCGCAGGGCTTCAATTCCGGCGACCAGTTCGAGGCTTATCTGAAAGACAGTCTGGATTGCCTCCATGCCGAAGGGGGACGCATGATGTCGGTGGGCCTGCATTGCCGCCTTGTCGGCCGCCCCGGCCGGGCCGAAGCGCTCCGTCGTTTCATTGCC
>CAZMKY010000393.1:0-3166 GCA_964566835.1 uncultured Rhodobacterales bacterium | reverse complement strand
AGGCCATACCATCTGTCGTGAAGAACAGAAGCTGCGTGTGTGTATTGGCCACGAACAGCGTGGTTACGACATCATCTTCCTTAAGTCCCGCGCCGGACAGCCCTTTGCCACCACGACGCTGTGCGCGGTAGTCGGCCAGTGGAGTGCGCTTGATGTAGCCGGTCTGCGTCACCGTCACGACCATGTCTTCACGCTCGATCAGGTCTTCGTCTTCCATGTCGCCGGACCATTCGGCGATCTCGGTCCGACGTGGGACCGCGAATTCGTCGCGGATCTCGGTCAGTTCGGACGAGATGATCCCAAGGATGCGCTCTCGCGAAGACAGGATGTCAAGGTAGTCCTTGATCTTGGCGGCGAGCTCTTCCAGTTCGCTGGTGACTTCGCTGACACCAAGCTGCGTCAAGCGTTGCAGGCGCAGATCGAGAATGGCGCGGGCCTGAATTTCGGACAGGTTGTAGGTGCCGTCATCATTGATCGTATGGGTCGGGTCATCGATCAGCTTGATGTAAGCCGCAATGTCGTGGGCGGGCCAGCGCCGCTCCATCAGCTTGACGCGCGCTTCGGGCGCATCCGCCGAGGCGCGGATCGTTGCGACCACTTCGTCCACGTTGGAAACGGCGACGGCGAGACCGCAAAGGATGTGAGATCGTTCACGCGCCTTACGCAATTCATAGGCCGTGCGCCGCGCTACGACTTCTTCGCGGAAAGCGATGAAGTGGGTCAGGAAGTCCCTCAGGCGCAACTGCTCGGGCCGACCGCCATTCAGCGCCAGCATGTTGCAGCCGAAGCTGGTTTGCATCTGGCTAAAGCGCCAAAGCTGGTTTTCGACGACTTCAGGGGTCGCATCACGCTTGAGTTCGATGACCACACGAACGCCGACACGGTCGGATTCGTCCTGAATGCCCGCGATGCCTTCTACGCGTTTCTCGCGCACAAGGTCCGCGATCTTTTCGACCATGGCGGCCTTGTTGACCTGATAGGGCACCTCGTCGATGACGATGGCCCATCTATCCTTGCGGATTTCTTCGGTGTGGGTCTTGGCACGCAGGATGACGCTTCCGCGCCCCTCCAGATAGGCCTTCCGAATGCCTGAGCGTCCAAGGATCTGACCACCGGTCGGAAAGTCCGGGCCCGGGATGATGTCCATCAATTCTTCGCTGGACAGATCCGGGTTCTCAATCAGCGCCAATGTGCCGTCGATCACTTCGCCCAGATTGTGCGGCGGAATATTGGTCGCCATGCCGACGGCAATACCGCCCGCGCCATTGACCAGCATGTTTGGAAAGCGCGCCGGAAGGACGACAGGTTCCTTGTCCTTGCCGTCATAGTTGTCCTGAAAATCGACCGTGTCCTTGTCGATATCTGCCAGAAGGCTGTTGGCCAGCTTTGCCATTCGGACTTCGGTGTATCGAAACGCCGCCGGCGGATCGCCGTCCATGGAGCCAAAGTTCCCCTGGCCGTCAAGAAGCGGCGCAGACATCGAAAAGTTCTGCGCCATGCGAACAAGCGCGTCGTAAATCGCACCGTCACCGTGGGGGTGGTACTTACCCATGGCATCCGCAACCGGCCGCGACGACTTCCGGTAGGCCTTGTCGAAGGTGTTACCGACTTCGTCCATCGCATAGAGGATCCGACGATGCACCGGCTTCAAGCCGTCGCGCAGGTCCGGAATGGCGCGGCTGACGATGACGGACATCGCGTAATCGAGGTAGGAAGACCGCATTTCCTCTTCGATTGAGACCGATGGTCCATCGTAGGGCGTGCGCCCGTTTTCGTCTTCCGTTTCAGGGGTCTCTGGCGTGTCGCTCAAGGTGTTGCTCGCTGCTCTGGCTGCACTCTAGATTTTGTTGAGTAGAGTGTATCAGAGACAAACTGTGGGGTGCAATGGCCGCGCTTCGGTTATCTTTTCCGCTTCGCGAACCAAGCGCCAAGCCATTGAAAGAAATATGAAAAGTTTCGGCGAAGTGGCGAGGTTTTGGTGCGCAGTCCGGCGAAGGCGTCAGAACGTCAGTGAAATGCTCAGAAAAAGCCACCCGCCGACCTCTGTCAAAGCTTGTGTTGCACCCAAAACGTCGCCCGTTTGACCGCCAATTCTGCGCGACGCGGCAAGCGCAACCAGCACTGCAATTGCCGCCGTCACGAGCACCAACCCGAGCCCGATCCACCCGAGGCCGAGCAAGGCAAAGACAATGACGCCTCCCAACGCAAGACCCGAGGCGCGGCCTGTGCCAGAGGCGCTTTTGCCAAGTCCGTCTTCGCGCGCGGCTGGCATCCATTCAAGCAAGACGACCATGGCCGCGCGGCTGAGCATGGCAACGCCAAGGAAGTGAAGAAGTGTGACGCTTGACCCAATGTCGGCAAGTGCTGCGACCCATAGGCCAACCAAGAGGATCAGCGCCAAGGTGCCGTAGCTGCCGATCCGACTGTCGCGCATGATCTCGAGGCAATGCGCCTTGTCACGCCCACCGCCAAGGCCATCCGCGAAATCGGCAAGACCGTCGAAATGAAGTGCACCCGTCAGAAGGGCCAGTGCCAAAATGGTCAGAATGGCCGAAATGGCCGCCGATGCGCCAAGTCCCATGGCGGCAGAGTGCATGGCGTAGGCAAACAGGCCCAGCGGCAGCCCGACCACAGGGTAGGCCCACCGCGCTTCGGCGAGGCTTGGCACATCGCCTTTGATCGTGCCCGCAGGCAGCCGTGTCAGGAGCATGGTCGCAACCTGAGCTTCGGCCAGCATGCGGGCCACACGGGTCATCCGTCTGCGACGCCCGCTTCTGCGAAAGTCGCCATGCCCTTGTGGCACGCCAGCGCTGATCGCAGGATACCAAGCGACAGTGCCGCGCCAGAGCCTTCACCAAGCGCCATGTCGAGCGACAGGATCGGTTCCAACCCCATCGCGGCAAGAAGCCTCTGGTGTCCCGGTTCGCGGCTGACATGGCCAACCATGCAATGGGCCAGGGCGGTGTTGTCTGCTTCAAACAAGGGTGCCGTTGCTGCGGTGCAAATAAAGCCGTCCAGAATGACTGGTATTCGGTTTGCTCGCGCTTCCAGAACCGCGCCACAGATCGCGGCTTGTTCGCGTCCGCCAAGTGCTGCCAGACGGTTTAGCCCGGTTGCGCCTGCGTGCCGTTCAACGGCGCGCGAAACAGCGTCAACTTTCCGCTGA
>CAZMKY010000392.1:0-1525 GCA_964566835.1 uncultured Rhodobacterales bacterium | reverse complement strand
TGCGGAAGAACTGGGCGGAGGTGATGTACATACCCGTATCTCCGGCGTGGCCGATCACCTGGCGCAGAACGATCACCATGCACTTGAACTCGCGCGGCAGGCCGTGGCGCGCCTGAACCCGGTCAAGCAGGTCGCCATGGATGTGCAGCCCGCGGTCGAGCCGGCCTACGATCCTTCGGAAATCTACGGCGTTATTCCCAAGGACACGAAAACGCCCTATGACGTGCGCGAAGTGATTGCGCGCATCGTCGACGGATCCGAACTGGATGAATTCAAGCCGCTCTATGGTTCGACCCTGGTCTGCGGCTTCGCCCGGATCCACGGCTACCCGGTCGGTATCGTCGCCAACAACGGCATCCTGTTCTCCGAGTCGGCCATGAAGGGCGCTCACTTCATCGAGCTCTGTGGCCAGCGCAAGATCCCGCTGGTTTTCCTGCAGAACATCACCGGCTTCATGGTAGGCAAGCAGTACGAACATGAAGGCATCGCCAAGCACGGTGCAAAGATGGTGACTGCTGTATCCACCGTGGCCGTGCCCAAGTTCACGGTACTGATCGGCGGCTCCTACGGCGCGGGTAACTACGGCATGTGCGGCCGCGCCTACGACCCGCGCTTCCTCTTCATGTGGCCCAATGCCCGCATCTCCGTGATGGGGGGTGAGCAGGCGGCCGGCGTCCTCGCCACCGTCAAGCGCGACCAGATAGAGCGTGAGGGCGGCAAATGGAGTGCAGAGGAGGAAGCCGCGTTCAAGCAACCGGTGATCGACAACTACGAACGCCAGGGCCATCCCTACTATGCCTCTGCACGGCTCTGGGACGACGGCGTGATTGATCCTGCCGACACCCGCATGGTGCTGGGACTGTCGATTTCGGCGAGCCTGAACCGTGAAATCGAAGACAGCAAGTTCGGCGTGTTCCGGATGTGATGGGCAGCGACATGAGCGAATCAGTACAACTCGACATTGATGACCGCGGCGTCGCTACGGTCACCCTGAATAATCCCGACAAGCACAATGCCTTCGACGATGAGATTATCGCGGCCCTTAGCGAAGCCTTCGATCGTGTCGCCGGCAATCAGCAGGCACGTGTGATGGTGCTGGCCTCAAACGGCCGCAGCTTTTCCTCCGGTGCGGATCTGGCCTGGATGCAGCGCATGGCCACCTACAGTCATGAAGAGAATCTTCGTGACGCGCGGGCCCTGGCCGATATGCTGGCCAGGCTCAATGGCCTGCCCATCCCGACGATCGCGCGAGTACAGGGCGCGGCCTTCGGCGGTGCCGTCGGCCTGGTGAGCTGCTGCGATATGGCGGTGGGCACGGAGCGCGCTTCCTTCAGTCTGAGCGAGGTCAAGATCGCTTTGATTCCCGCCACCATCAGCCCCTATGTCGTCGCCGCGATTGGCGAGCGCGCTGCACGTCGTTACTTCACGACAGCAGAGCGCTTCTCTTCCGAAGAAGCGCTGCGCGTGGGCCTCTTATCGCAGGTCGTCGACGAAGATGAACTGGATGCCGCCGTAGCCGGCCTGG
>CAZMKY010000391.1:0-1859 GCA_964566835.1 uncultured Rhodobacterales bacterium | reverse complement strand
GCCCACGAATCCCGCACGAATCTTGGGGCGTTCCTTATCCGGTTCCGGTTGGGGCGGGGTCACAGGGGCCGTGCGTCGCTGGGACTGACCTCTGTTTCCAATGGCGCGCCAATACGTGACGTTGGGTCGTTTTTTGCCGATTGCGCGCCCCAAAACCCAGCAAATCTTGACTATTGTGTGGCAGCCACCCCATATCTGTAGAGCGTAAATGTATGTCGGCGCTGCCTGTGCCGAGTGGTAACTGTATTGGTGGGGACCTCAAATGATCGGAAGAATTGCTGCTTTTGCCAGTGTTTCACTGGTGTGTTTGGCCAGTGCTGCGTCAGCAGCAACTTGGACCTATGACCCCAGCAATGCGGTCAGCGACCCAGCCGTAAATAACGGCGGGAACGACCACAGCCTGATCATCAATGGGGACAGCTACACCTTCCAAGATGGCTCCAGCTTCGTTTGGGACATGGATACGGGCCTCGCCGGACTGGACGGCGACGTCCTTCTTGGCGATGTGGGCTTCACGGTCGATGTTGACCTGAACCAGATCGAATGGGGGGAAACGCCCGTTGGCGGTTCGGCCCCGATTGAGCCAAAAATCGAAGTGAACCTCGATGGGTCCGACATTGACCCGCTGACCGACTGGACGGCGTTTGAGTTCATCGCAGGCTCCCTGACGGTGATCGGTGATCTGACGCTGAACTCGCGTCAAAGCATGGATGGCCCGATGGAGAGCTTTTCGTTCTCTGATGGCGATGTTCTGACGCTCTTTGGTCGGCCGACGAACGGCATGTTCGGGTTTCAAGTTGGCGAAGGTGCCAACGGCAAGAACCTGAACTTCGGCATGGCCGGTTGGTTTGGCTTCACCGATGCCAGCGGCACGCGCTACTGCGACGGCAAGTACAATATCTGCGATTTCAACGTGGACCTGACCGGGGAAGACCCGCCGGTTGTGCCTTTGCCGCTGGGCGTGTTCCTGCTGCCGGCGGGGCTTGGCCTGATGTGGTCCTTGAAGCGCCGGAAGGCCGCCTGATCACAAGGGTTTGGACGGACGCCTCAATCGGCGTCGTCTATCCGGTCCGCCTTGCGCTTCACGATGGCAAGCCGCAAATCATGTGCGGCCATCAGCAAATCATCTTCGACCTGAGCCAGCGCATCGTCGCTGGCTTTGCCTTGGACCCAATGTGCGGTGCGCTGCATCGCTTCCAAAGTGCGCGCAACGTCGTCGATCTCTCGCGCTTTCAAGGTGGCCCGGCGTTCGTCCATCCAGGTTGCAATGGCGGTTCTTTCATCGGCTGAAATCTCCCGATCGCCCTGCGGTCGGATGGCATCAGCATTGAGGCTGATGGTCGCCAACGGCTCCAGCCTCAGGCGACCATCCTTGGCATCGTGAATGACGCGGAACACCTGAGCGCCGCCATCGCGGGCCCGAAAGTAGAGATCCGCGTCACCGCTCACGACAGGCCCGCACAGAAGCGCTGGATGCGGGCGCAGGCATCCTGCAGTTCCTCGTCAGAGGTCGCATAGCTGATCCGGATCGCGGGCGAGACGCCAAAGGCCGCGCCAAAGACCGCCGCGACGCCTTCCTCTTCCAGAAGCGCGGTCGAGAATGCTTCGTCGGTGTCGATCAGGCGACCACCCGTACTGGTCTTGCCGATACAGCCCGCGATCGACGGGTAGACGTAGAACGCGCCCTCAGGCACGGGGCATTGAAGGCCTTCTGCCTTGTTCAACCCGTCGACCACCAGATCGCGACGGCGCAGGAAGGTCGCGACATTCTCCGCGATGAAATCCTGCGGGCCGTTCAGAGCTTCGACGGCGGCCCATTGCGACACCGACGACGGATTCGACGTCGATTGGGATTGGAT
>CAZMKY010000390.1:0-4131 GCA_964566835.1 uncultured Rhodobacterales bacterium | reverse complement strand
GGTGACGGTGATGACGATGATGTGCCGCCCACGATTGGTGATATCCTCTGGGATATCGACACGGCCGGTGCCACCGACCGGACCGAGGTCGAGGAGGTCTATGTCATGGACAGCGACTTCCTTTTCTAAGCCTTGTCCTTGCCCTGACCCCAAATCCGGGGTCGGGGCCTCCTGCGCCCTGATACAATTGATACACTGCGTGACATAAGATCGAGAAGATCGCATGATCTTGTGCCCAGGGCATCGACAGAGAGGGACGCATGGGCGGCGCATTGGGTTCGTTCAATCAGGACACGGCGATTGCGCTTCTGGAAGACACGCTGTCCGGTGTGGCCTTTGGCATGGCGCTTCTGGACGAAGACCTGAAGTTTCTCCTGTTCAACGAGAAATACGTGGAGATGGCGTTTGGCGATACGATGACGCCAAAGGTCGGCGAAAGCGCTGCGGCGCTTTCTGTGGTGCAGCTTCAAAGCGGGTTCTTCAAGATCCCAGAAGGGCTGGACCCGGAGTCCATGTCTCATGCGCTGGTCGAGGCCGTGACGTCCTGCGCGTCCGAAATTCCGCTGGAACGCGCAGACGGCGTGTCGCTTGTGGCGTCGTCAAAACGCACGGCGCTTGGCGGCTATCTGATCTCGATCACCGATGTAACTGACCGCAGGCGCGCCGAAGCCGCCGAAGCCGACCGCTGGGCCGCCATCACATCGGCCTTTGATGCGTTGGAAGAAGGCGCATCGCTTTGGGATGCCGATTTCCGCTTCGTGATGTGCAACGACAACTACATGGAAATGGTCGCGCCCTATCGCGACACCCGCTTTGAGGTCGGACGTCCCGCGGAAGAGCTGATCGCAGAAGCCTATCGATCAGGCCTTTACGAACTGGACGAGGAATTGACTGAAGATGCGTTTGTCCAAAGCTATCTGCATTGGGCGAAATCGCACGCCGGGCCGATGGAAGTGCGGCTCAAGTCCGGGCGCGTCATCATCGCGTCGGCTAAGGAAACAGATCTTGGCGGGGTTCTTGTCACAACGGTTGATGTCACCGAGGAACGCAACACCGAAGACCGCGCGCGCGATATGCTGGCCGTCGCGATGGAGGCTCTGGAAGAAGGCTTTGCGCTTTGGGACGCCGACAAGCGCTTTGTTATGTGCAACCAGAAATATGTCGACTACGTCCTGCCCTTCCGTGACGGACCTTTCGAGATCGGCACGACGATCGCAGAGGGTGGGCGCCAGATCCTCGACGCGGGCATTCTGCAGATCCCGGAGGGTTTGACCGAAGACGACATGATCGCGGATGTCGAAGCCTGGGTCGATGACTTTGGTGCCCCCCGCGAATACCATTTCAAAGATGGCCGCGTTCTGGTGATGAAGGTCAAGCCGACCGATCTGGGCGGCTTTCTGGTGACCGCCGTTGACGTCACCAAGCAGCAAGACGCCGAGAAAAATCGCCTGGCCGCCGTCAATGACGCCCTTGATGCGGTCGACAACCCTTTGGCCTTGTTCAGCGCCGGGCGCCGGTTCGTGCTGGGCAACAAGGCCTGGAAGGACATGGTCGCGGGATATGCCGAGCCCGTGCCCGAGGATACCGCCGACAGCCTGTTTGCCCGTCTGATCGACAGTGACTTCTACAATCTGCCCGAGGGCGTCACGGCCGAAGACTTCATGCGCGAAGGTCTGGCCGCGATGGATGATCTTGTGACGGACTATCCTTTGTCGCTGGCCGACGGGACCAGGCAACTGGCCAATGTGCGCAAGACGGGTCTGGACGGGTTTCTGATTTCGTACCGCGACGTGACGGACCAGATCGCGATGGAGACCGAGCTGGAGCGGCAGCGCGAGAGCACGCATCAGAACGAAAAACTGTCCGCGCTCGGAGAGCTTCTGGCAGGTGTCGCGCACGAGTTGAACAACCCGCTGTCTGTGGTCTTTGGCTATAGCCAGATGCTGCAAGGCAAGATCGAAGATCCGGTTCTGTCGGAGCGTATTGACCTGATCTGCCAGTCGTCCGAACGCGCCGCCAAGATCGTGCGGACGTTTCTCGCCATGGCGCGGCAGCGGCCTACCAAGATGGAGCCCTGTGCGCTGAACGACATCATCCAGACCGCGCTTGAAGTCTCCAGCTATTCGCTGAAGTCGAACGGGACAGACGTCCAGGTGGATCTGGGCGCCAGCGCGCCGTTCGTCGTCGGAGATTTCGACCAGTTGGCGCAGGTCTTCAGTAACCTGATCATCAACGCGGGCCACGCGGTGAAAGACAAGGGCGCGGCGGGCCGGATCACGCTGCAAAGCAAGCTGGAGAACGGGCACGTCGTGATCGAGATTGCGGACAATGGCAAAGGCATACCGGACAAGGTTCTGGGTCGCATTTTTGAGCCGTTCTTCACAACCAAGGATGTGGGTGAAGGGACGGGTATTGGCCTGACCTTCAGCCACCGCATCATCAAAAGCCATGACGGCGATCTGACGGTGACGTCGAAGCTTGGGGCCGGAACGCGGTTCTTTGTGCGGCTTGATGCCGCCGAACCGGACGCGACCCCTGACGCGCCGTGCGAGGCTCCGGTTCTGAACGGGCATTCGGTGTTGGTGGTCGACGATGAAGAAGGGGTTGCGCAGCTTGTCACGGACATGCTGCGGGACGAAGGCTTTACCGTCACCAAGACGACGGACGCCCGCACGGCGCTGCGAATGGTGGAGGCCGCGTCTTTTGATACGATCCTCAGCGACTTCAAGATGCCCGAGATGAACGGGGCGGCGTTTTATAGTGCCTTGCGCACGCTGTCGCCGGCACATGCCGATGTCACGGGCTTCATCACCGGCGACGCGATGAGCGATGATGTTGTGCGCTTCTTTGCGACCTCAGGGCGCCCGCATATTGAGAAACCGATCATCAGAGACGAGTTGCTGGCCCTTATCCAAAGCGTCTCTGGGGAAGAACTGCCATGACCTACCGTATTCTTGTCTGCGACGATGAAGCATCGCTCAGACGGATGCTAAGCGACCACCTGACCGAATGCGGGTTCGAGGTTGTGCAGGCGGCGGATGCTTCGGAACTGAAAACCGCGTTGTCGTCAGAGGACCCAGATCTTGTCCTGCTGGATGTGCGGATGCCCGGCAAGGACGGGCTGACCGCGTTGCGCGAACTTCGCGAGACTTCGACGGTGCCGGTCCTAATGCTGACGGCGGCGGGCGACATCGTCGACAAGGTGCTGGGACTGGAATTTGGTGCCGATGATTACCTTGTGAAACCCGTCGACCTGAGAGAGCTGCAAGCGCGCATCAAGGCCGCGCTTCGCCGCAGCGATCTGGGTCGCGAGGACGTGTCAGAGACCGGGACGCGCTTGACAGGCGTTGTGCCGTTCGGGCCCTGCAAACTCGATCTGGACGGCGCGCGGCTTCTTGGGCCAATGGGGGACGAGATTGCCGTCACGGCGATGGAATTCAGCCTTCTGCGCGTCTTTGCGGAAAACAAGGGCCGCGTGCTGAACCGCGATCAGCTTCTGGATCAGGCGCATGGCCGCGGGTGGGAGCCATTCGACCGCTCCATCGACCTGCGCATTTCGCGCATCCGCCGCAAGATCGAGGTCAATCCGACCAAGCCGGACGTTATCCGGACCGTACGCGGTCTGGGCTATGTCTTCGGCTGAAACGCCTTGTCTAATCTGACAGTCTGACTGGCGCCCGCCTTGGCGGGGCCTTTTGCAGTCGATTGTATCAATCTTTTCCGACACCAAGGCGGTGAAGACACGCGCTCGCCGCGCGGCTGATACAATTGATGCAGAACGGATAAAGCTCAAACAATTGAGACTTTTCAATGCGTTGTTTGGTTCCCAGCCGACTGGCAGGGAAGGGGCATCAGTCAAATCTTGAAAGGAATGTCGCCGTGAAAGTTCAATCTCTTCTTGCCGTGTCCGCCTTCGCGCTCAGCGCTTGTGGCGGCAGCTCGGCCCTTGTGCCCGCCAATCCGGGACCCGAAGCGCCGATTGATGCCGCACAGGCGCTGGTCGATCAGGCCCTGAACGAAGGCGCGTTTTTCGAGGACCTGACCGAGGCGCTGCCGGCCTCTGGCAATGCGGTCTATTCCGGCGCGCTGGTCTTGGCCGACGCCGAGGAAACCGGGTTTGCCTTTGTCGGC
>CAZMKY010000389.1:0-7914 GCA_964566835.1 uncultured Rhodobacterales bacterium | reverse complement strand
GTATTGGTCCGGAACCTCAGCAAAGAGGAACAGTCCGAACCCTGCGCCCCAGATGATCTGGCTGTATTGCATCGGCGCGACAATCGCCGCATCGGCCAGCCGGTAGGCCGCGATGATCGACAGGCCGGCTGTGAAACCCAGCGCCGACATGACGGCAAGAAGTCCCAGATGCTCGACCGGCATCGGCTCGTAGACAAAGGGCAGGATCGCCCCCATTAGAAGGAAGTTCGCGACCATCGGGTACAGCATCAGGACCGCAGCGCGTTCCTGCCGCCCGACCTTCCGCGTGATGACGGATACCGTGGCCGATCCCGCCGCGGCCGCAAGCCCGGCAAAATGGCCCAATGTCAAAGGTTCCGCCCCCGGACGAAGAACAACAAGCACACCGGCCAGCCCCAGAACAACGGCAGCCCAGCGGTGCACACCCACCTTCTCGCCCAGAATGGGGATCGACAGCACTGTGATCAGAAGCGGAGCGGCAAAGATGAAAGCATAGACCTGCGCCAGCGGTAGGACCGAAAAGGCGTAAAAGGCAGAAGCCCCGGTGACGACACCGGCTACGGTTCGCGCCAGAACCCACCGCGGATTGGACGGCAAGAGCGTGCCTTCCGCGTGGTCGGTCATCAGCATCAACGTGGCATAGGGAAAGCCGAAAAGAACGCTGAAGAACAGGATTTGGAACGGGGAATACCCCGCCCCAAGAAACTTGATGACAACGTCATGCGTCGAAAACAACGCATAGCCCAGAAGCGCCAGAAGAACGCCTCTGAGCGTTGTGCGTCCGGCGTCTGTCAGAGGCTTGCGTCCAGCTTTTCGATGATGGCATCGCCCATTTCAGTCGTTGTGACAGGGGCGCGGCCTTCTTCACCGATCAGATCGGCCGTGCGCAGGCCATCGGCCAGAACCGCCTCGACCGCGCTTTCCAGACGTGTAGCGTCTTCGCCCGCGTCGAAAGAATAGCGCAGCGCCATCGCGAAAGACAGGATACAGGCGATCGGGTTGGCCTTGCCGGTGCCGGCAATGTCCGGAGCGGAACCGTGGACCGGCTCGTAAAGCGCCTTCGGACGCCCGTTCTCCATCGGTGCGCCCAAGGATGCAGACGGCAGCATGCCAAGCGAACCCGTCAGCATCGCGGCCAGGTCCGACAACAAGTCGCCAAACAGGTTATCGGTGACGATAACGTCGAACTGCTTGGGCCAGCGGGTCAACTGCATGGCCCCAGCATCGGCGTACATGTGGCTGAGTTCGACGTCGGAGTATTCAGCCGCGTGAACCTCGGTCACAACATCACGCCACAGCACGCCCGATTCCATGACGTTGGCCTTCTCCATCGAGCAGACCTTGTTGCCGCGGCGACGCGCCAGTTCAAACGCAGACCGGGCCACACGTGCGATTTCGCTTTCCGTGTAGCGCTGGGTGTTGATGCCGATCCGCTCATTGCCTTCGGTGTGAATGCCGCGCGGCTCCCCGAAGTAGACGCCCGAGGTCAGCTCACGAACAATCATGATGTCCAGACCGCCCACAACGTCCGCCTTCAGGGACGAAAAATCGGCCAATGCGTCAAAGCACTGGGCCGGGCGCAGGTTGGCATAGAGGTCCATTTCTTTGCGCAGGCGCAAGAGACCGCGTTCCGGCTTCAGACTGAAGTCCAGCGTGTCGTATTTCGGGCCGCCCACGGCGCCCAGAAGAACGGCATCGACCTCTTGCGCTTTCGCCATGGTCTCGTCGCTCAGGGGCACGCCATGCACGTCATAAGCTGCGCCGCCAACCAGATCCTCGCTGACGTCAAAAGTCATGCCGCGCTTGGCACCGAACCAGTCGATGACTTTGCGTACCTCAGCCATGACTTCAGGGCCAATGCCGTCGCCGGGCAGAATTAGGATCGAGGGATTGGACATCGTCGTCACTCCGGAAAATAAGGGTCGCGGGCGGCGTAGCCCGTCACTTCCGAAGGGTCAAGGCGGCAGCAGCGTCTCGCTCAGCCCAAACGCCAGTGCGTCCCAGACTTTGGCCACGCGCGGCAATCGTCGGATCGTCGGATGCGCCGTCAACCAGATCGGCAGTTTCGGCAATGGCATGTCGGGGAACAGACGGATCATGCCCGGCGTTGCCTCTGCCACCGACACTTGCGCAAACCCCAATCCCGCCCCTGCCCGGATCAGTTCGAAATAGGCAGGATGAGAATCGCAGCGCGTCGAGAAATCTTCCCGGTTCACCTCCCAACCCGCTTCGCGCATGCCCCTCAGGATCAGCTCGCTCCGATCATAGCCAATGACGTCAAAGTCGAAAATCTGGTCCGGGCTCTCTGGCACGCCTTTTCGCTTGGCATAGCGTTCGGCGACGTAGAGCCCCAACTCCACATCGCCCAAGTGCCGTGCGACCATGTCCAACTGCAAGGGTCGGTACATTCGAACGGCGATGTCGGCCTCGCGGAACAAGAGGTTCTCGGTCGCGTCGTTGGCCACAAGCTCGATTTGAATGTCGGGCGCCTCTTCCCGGATATCGGCGATGATCCCAGGCATGTGATGCTGCGCGGTGAAGACGCTCGCCGTGATGCGCACCGTGCCCGAAAGCCCCGCGTCGTGCCCTGCCGCCGCCAGCGACAGCTTCTGCGCCGCGTCGGCCATCGTCTCTGCCGGGCCCAACAATTCGGCCCCCGCAACGCTCAACGCCATGCCGCGCGGGCGTCGTTCGAACAGGGTTGCGCCCAATTGCGCTTCAAGCGCCTGAACCTGCCGTCCGACGGTCGGTTGTGACGTGCCAAGCTGGCGGGCCGCTTCCGAAAGCGATCCGGTATTCGCAACGGCCAGGTAGGCTTGCACCAATGACCAATCGATGTCTGACAAAGTCACATTCATTCAAAAATGAATAGCAGACCTACAGATTCTGGCAATTCCGATCCCGCGTCGAATATCGCAAATTGCCCTCAACACTTCATTGAGGAGCATGCGACATGCCCAAAACAGTTCTTATCCTTGGCGCTTCAGGCCGTGTTGGCCGCCACGCAGCGGATGCTTTCTGGACGGCCGGTTGGCGGGTCAGGCTTTTTGACCGGGAAACGGATGATCTGATGGTCAGCGCCAAAGGTGCGGACGTCATCGTCAACGGCTGGAACCCGGCCTACCCCGATTGGGCGGCCGAGGTGCCGGACCTGACGGCCCGTGTGATCGCTGCCGCAGAAGCCAATGGCGCGACCATCATCCTGCCGGGCAACGTCTATGTCTTCGGAAAGATGACACCCTCTCCCTGGTCCGAAGGCTCCAGACACGCTGCGACGAACACACTGGGCCAGATCCGTGTGGAGATGGAGGCCGCCTACCGCGCCTCCTCAGCCCAGGTCCTGATCCTGCGGGCTGGCGACTTTCTGGACACCGAGGCGTCCGGCAATTGGTTCGATGCGGTTATCGCCAAGTCCGCCGACAAGGGCACGCTGGTCGCGCCGGGAAATCCGGACGCTTTGCATGCTTGGGCGTATCTGCCCGATCTTGCGCAAGCCATGGTCGCGCTTGCCAACAAACGAGTCGATCTTGAACGCTTCGAGGATATTCCTTTCGACGGCTACACGCTCAGCCTGAATGACATGGCACGTATCGCCGGCCAGGCCACCGGGCGCGAGTTCCGGGTCAAGCGTATGGCTTGGTGGCCGCTGGTGATTGCCGTGCCGTTCTGGAAGATGGCGCGCCACCTGATCGAGATGCGATACCTCTGGTCACTGCCACACAGCCTCGATGGGTCCAAGATGGAAGAGATCCTGCCCGAATTCCGTCCGACGGACCCGGCCACCGCGTTGGCCTCAGCGCTGGAGTTCAAGGTCCAGCCAGACAACACGGTGACGACTGGCGGCTTCCACGTCCCTGCCGAGTAAACGGTCCTCCGCACTTCCCGGTCTGGGCCAGAAAACGCCAGCATCCAGCACCCGGAACCGCCTGTCGGGCAAGATGTAATCGACACGCAGGTTTCCCGGACCTGGACTGGGCCAGCTGACCGTATCCAGCTCTGGCGGACCGATGTGGTCTGCGTCGGCGGAGCTGCGTCCGCCTTCGCTTCCGGGTTGCGGATCCTGCAAGCGGTCGTGCGACAGCAAGGCGTTCAGGGCGTCCGATCGCCCATCCCCGTCAGCGGGGTCCAGATTGGCCACGCCGATCAGGATGACGGGTTCATCAGCCACCCGCTCCAAACGGTTCAGCCAAACCTGCGCTTCGTCTCGGTTCCGGCGGCCTTTGGCATCCTCGGGCCCATCGAAAACCGGCGCCGTTGCATGCCAGGCCCAAAGCCGCAGTTCTTCGCCGTCAGGCAGCACCACCGGAACATCCCAGTGCATCCGGGTCGAAAGTCGCAGATCAGATCGAAGGTCGGGTCCATGCAGGCCGCCCTTCAAATCGCGCCAAGGCATCGCCGTCAGGTCTTCCGCCTGCGATCCAATTGGAAGCCGGGACAAGAGCACGGCCCCGCCAGCGCCCGCGAAAGCGCCGTAGCCCTCGCGATCTTCGGCCTCGCCCAATCGGCCATCACCGTCACCGTCATCATCGCGCCAAAGGCCGCTGTTCGGCAGGCGCGCGAAACGGTGCGGATAGACGGGGCCGAGTTTGCCCAAAACCGCTGCCACGGCATGCCCTTCGGCGTCGTAGTCGATATCGGCCAAAAGAAGGATATCGGGGCGCATGTGTTCCAACAGGCGTCGGACGGCCAAGACCTGCGGATCGTCATCCAGGGCGTCGCGCAGCAAAAGGCCGGGTCCATCCCGGCCAAGCTCCGTGTGAAACACGGCAATGCGAAAAGGTTCTGCCCCGGCGGCACTGGCGGCGACCGCCAGCGCGAGGCTCAGGCCGGCAGCATCTCGCCTTCTTCGGCGGCGGAAGACTGACGACGTTTCTCGGTGATCATGTTGGCGATCCGCCCCATGGCGATGCCACGCATGAAAAGCGATGCCGGCAAGAAGGCCCATGCTGCAACCGTCCAGATCAACGTTTGCGGATTCTCCAGCGACACTGACCCGAAAAGCGTCGATGCCGACTTGATGACCGCCGGGGTCAAGAATGGCAGCAGAAAGCCTAATGCAACGTTAAAGCGGGCATCCCGCTCCAGACGCTCCACAACGTCGCCGCCTGCGGTCGGGTCGAACGTCGGCAGGTTGATCCAGACGTTGAAAGCGCCAGTGCGCATCGGCCAGTTCCGAAGGCGCTGAAGGATCATGAAGATCGCCAGCGTCAGAAGCGAAATCAGGTAGGCCATGCCCGCGGCAGTGCGCACCAGAGTAATGTGCTCGACCGAAGTGTTTTCGGGCAACATCAGCACGACAAGCCGGACCGGCGAATAAGGGAAGTCGATGATCTGGCCGATCAGCGCACCGATGCTTTCCACGAGCGGCGCGTCCGAGGCCCCGAGGATGTAGCTCCGCGTGATCAGGGACAAACAAAGCACCGTGATAAACAAGGAACCGAAGCGGATCCTGTTGAACGGCGGCGCATCCCGGAACTCCACCAGTCCCGGATAGGACGAGGCATATTCGAAGATGGTCAGGGCCGCCCCAAACAAGGCGACCAGCATCACGATTTGGGTGACATCCGGGGACGAGCCCGGAAGGATCAACGTTGGCAACGTGATCAGAAGGACCACAAAGAAGGCCCTTACAATTGCTCCTGCAAGACGGGAAATCACCGTTCCTGCCCTTTCCTACGACACTCTATGGGCCGGACCCCGGGTCGCTTTTTGTTTGTTTCCCGCCATTTGTGGCGAGCTGCCTCAATTTTGCCCAATTTTTGCCTTCTTTCACGCGGTCCAGCAACGTTGCGTTAACCCTGACGGGGATTCTGGGCAGTTTTGGGGCCGCTTTGGTGCGAGAATGCATCAATTCAGGCACGAAAAGGGCCACCCCCGCCGGGGTGGCCCCATATCTTGTGTAATGTCAGCGGCTTATCGCTAGGCGATCAAACCCATGGGCGAGATTGCGCCGCACCGGCTTCAAAGCTGTCGATGGCATCGGCGGCTGCGTCCAGCGTCAGGCCAATGTCATCGAGGCCATTCAGCAGGCAGTGCTTGCGGAACGGATCGACTTCGAAGGCGATCTCGCCCCCATCCGGGCCGGTGATGGTCTGGCTTTCCAGATCCACGGTCAGGACAGCATTCGCCCCCCGCTCTGCGTCGTCCATCAGCTTGGCGTGCTCTTCTTCACTGACAACAATCGGCAAGATCCCGTTCTTGAAACAGTTGTTGTAGAAGATGTCCGCAAAACTGGTCGAGATCACGCAGCGGATGCCGAAATCCAAAAGCGCCCACGGCGCATGTTCGCGCGAGGAGCCACAGCCGAAGTTATCGCCCGCGACAAGGATCTCGGCCTTGCGATAGGCGGGTTGGTTCAGAACGAAATCCTCAACCTCGCCACCTTCCCGGTCAAAGCGCATCTCGTCAAAAAGGTTCGCGCCCAGCCCAGTCCGCTTGATGGTCTTCAGGAACTGCTTGGGGATGATCATATCGGTGTCGATGTTCACAAGCGGCATCGGCGCCGCGACACCGGTCAGTTTGGTAAACTTATCCATCTTCTGTCCTTTCAAGAACGCACGCTACCGAAGTCAACAAATCGGTTCGCAATCGCTCCAGTTGGTCATTGACCGCATCGTATTCATTCAGTTCGACGTTGTGACCGTTCATTTCACAAAGGATGAGGTCGTTAAGCGACCCCATCCCGCCAAACCAGCTTTGGACCTCGACAACTTTGGCGTTGCTGTCTGAGCGTTCAATGGCCATTCGCGCCTTTTTGCTCCAAAGCGTTTCGCCGCGTTGCTCTAGGAAACCCGCCAATTCGGAAATTGATAGGTCGAGGTCCGAGTTCACATCATCTCTCGCACGTCGGTCAGTTTGCCGGTCACCGCTGCAGCCGCCGCCATCGCGGGCGACATCAGATGCGTCCGGCCCTTGAACCCCTGACGACCTTCGAAGTTGCGGTTCGATGTCGATGCGCAACGTTCTTCCGGGGCCAGCTGGTCCGGGTTCATGGCAAGGCACATGGAGCAGCCTGCGAGCCGCCATTCAAACCCGGCCTCCTTGAAGATTTCGGCCAGACCTTCTTCCTCGGCCTGAGCCCGAACAAGGCCCGAGCCCGGCACGACCATCGCACGCTTGACGGCGATCTTCTTGCCTTTCACGACCTCGGCGGCTGCGCGCAGGTCTTCGATCCGGCCATTGGTGCAGGACCCGATGAAGACGGTGTCGATCTCGATATCGCTGAGCTTCTGTCCGGGGGCGAGGCCCATGTAGTCGATGGAGCGTTGCGCCGCGCCGACCTTGCCGCCTTCAAAGCTTGCAGGCTCCGGCACGACATCGGTGATCGGCAGAACGTCCTCGGGCGACGTGCCCCAGGTGACGACCGGGGCAATGTCCTCGCCCTTGATGGTCACGACCTTGTCCCAGTGGGCGTCGTCGTCCGAGAAAAGCGTCTTCCAGTAGGCCAAAGCAGCTTCCCACTGTGCGCCCTTCGGCGCATGTGGGCGGCCTTGGACATACTCAAACGTCTTTTCATCCGGTGCGATCAGGCCCGCGCGGGCGCCGCCTTCGATGGCCATGTTGCAGACCGTCATGCGGCCTTCCATGGACAGATCGCGGATCGCTTCGCCGCAATATTCAATCACATAGCCGGTGCCGCCTGCGGTGCCGGTCGCGCCAATCACCGACAGGGTGATGTCCTTGGCAGTCACGCCGGGGCGCAGCTTGCCGGTGATCTCCACCTTCATGTTCTTGGATTTCTTCTGGATCAGGGTCTGCGTGGCTAGAACGTGTTCCACCTCGGATGTGCCGATGCCATGCGCAAGGGCACCGAAGGCCCCATGTGTCGCTGTGTGGCTGTCGCCGCAGACCACGGTCATGCCGGGCAGGGTCCAGCCCTGTTCCGGACCGACGATATGCACAATCCCCTGACGG
>CAZMKY010000388.1:0-9686 GCA_964566835.1 uncultured Rhodobacterales bacterium | reverse complement strand
GGGGGCATAAAAGAAATCATGGTCCTCGACCGCGCCTGTCACGCTCAGGTTCGTGCGACCGGTCTGTACCTTGATGATACGGTCGGCGTAGTCGACTTCCAGCACCTCGGTCAGCCGCGAGACGCCAAGGATGACGCTGTCGGCCGTCGGCAATGCGCCACCTGCCAGCGACGTGCCAGAACCGCGCGGAACGACCGGGACGCCTTCTTCATGGCAGATCTTCAACGCGGCCGAGACTTCTTCGGTCGAGCCGGGCAGAACGACCGCCATGGGCGGACAGCGATAGGCCGTCAGCGCGTCGCATTCATATGCACGTGTTTCCGCAGGATCTGAAATAACCGCTTCCGCAGGCAGAACTTCGGCCAAACGCGCAACCACGCGGGACTGGCGGGCCAGAATGGCAGGGTTGGCAGCGGGCATTTCCATAAGGCGTCCTCCGTCGGCACGATTGGTAAGTTATTAGAACCAATTTTGGGCATCCGCAAGCTTCAATCCGCCTGCTAGGGTGCCGCGCATGACCCTGATCGATCGTATCTCGCTTCTTTCGCCATTTGACGCCGCAGCGCTGGCGATCTTGATTGTCACATATATTGCGGTCGGCTGGCGTATCGAGCATCCGGGCAAGAAACATCCCTCAGTCACTGTCTTGATGGAATCCTATCGCCGTGACTGGATGCGAGAGACCGTGACCCGCGATGTACGGATCTTTGACGCCCAGATCCTTGGAAATTTGCGCCAAGGCACAGCCTTCTTCGCCTCCACATGTATTCTTGCCATAGGCGGCGTTCTTGCGCTTCTGGGCAATACCGATCCACTGAACATGGTGGCCACAGAACTGGGACGGGAAGATGTTCCCGGCATCGTCTGGCAGTTGAAGCTGATTGTCGTGGTCCTGTTCCTGACAAACGGCTTTCTGAAGTTTGCGTGGGCCAATCGCATGTTTGGCTATTTTGCCGTCCTTGTCGCCGCGATCCCGAACGACCCAACCGCGCCGGACGCCATGCCACGTGCCATGCAGGCCGCCGAGATCAATATTCGGGCCGCCCGCAACTTCAACCGAGGCCTTAGGGCGATCTATTTCTCTCTAGGCGCTCTGGCTTGGCTCTTGGGGGCCACGGCATTGTTAATTGCCACCGGCGTCGTCCTTCTGGTCGTATGGGAACGTGAGTTCATGTCTGGCGGACGCCAGACCTTGTTACAGGATATGAAAGTCCCGGAATGAAGATGAGAGCCGTTCTATTTTCCCTTGCCCTGTGTCCGCTTGCCGCTTTCGCGGACGACGCCGAAATTGTTGCCGCCGAGGCTGATCCGTCAGGCGACGGCTACCGTTTCTCGGTCACGCTACTGCATGCAGATACAGGTTGGGATGACTATGCCGATGGTTGGCGTGTGGTTCTGGAAGATGGAACCGAGCTTGGGTTCCGCGAACTCTATCACCCCCATGTAAACGAACAGCCGTTCACGCGCTCGCTCGGTTCTGTTGTTGTCCCCGAGGGCGTGACGGAAGTCTTTATCGAGGCGCGCACCAACACCGATGGTTGGGGCGAAGCGCGGTTGTCGGTGACTTTGCCTTAAACGGTCAGATCGCGGCGCATGTAGACCAGGAAGGGCTCCAGCTCGATCGGGTTTTCGCTTTCCGGGTAACGGTCGATCTCTTCGAACCCCAGCGCGCGATAGAGGCTGATGGCAGGTGTCATCCATTGCCCGGTATCGATCATGATCTGCCGCGCGCCCAGATCACGTGCGCGGTCCATCGCGTTCTTGACCAGCCGCTGTGCAAGGCCCCTGCCCCGTCCTTCCGGGCGGACATAAAGGCGTTTGATCTCGGCTGTGTCTTTGCGGATCATCTTGAGGAAAATCATCGCAATGATCCGCCCTTCCGCATCACGGGCCAGCCACGTTGCCCCTTCGGGTGGAAGATAGGCTTCCGTATTATTCAACGTGGCTGCGACCAAATCCTCAAGATCGACGCGCAGACCGGACAGGCTAACCAGCTGACGCAGCTCGGGCTTCAGGTATTCCCGGATAAGTTCAGCCAGTTCGGCACGGTCTTCAATCCGATTGGGTTCGGTCAGGGTGATGGTCATCGCGCTGCTCTTTTGCTCAGCGCCGACCTTCGCGCAGCCATGCCGCGACCGCAAGCAGCGATGCAAGCAAAAGGAACGCCCAAGCCGGAAGGATCGGTGTGATCGAGATATCGGCCGTGACGTAGGCGCCGCGGGGCGTGACGCCGATCCAGTTTCGTCCCGACGCCTGCCGTCCTTCCCGGACCTGCCGCACACCCGGCACACCGTCTTCCAACGCCATCACACCACCGCGCAGCGCTTCAACATTGGGCGTCAAAGCTTCGGCGGACGCAATCGTGGCCTCGAATTCGCGCGGTGCCGCGGGCCCGAGTGCAACGACGGCGTCCTTGTCGCTTTCTTTCAACCGATAGAGGCCAATCTCCGGCCCTTCGACCACCGCTTGGAAACGACCCGGGCTGACTTCGTCCAGTGGAACCATCGTCACGGACCCATCCGGCGCGGTCAGTTCCACTTCACCCACTTCCTCGCCAAGCGTGCGGCGAGTGATCGTCATGGTCTGCCCTTCGGACGCGACGCTCAGTGCCTCTTCTTCAAGGTCCGGCTCTTTCATCATCCAGTGCGCCAGACGGCGCAGAAGCTCCAGCTGCGGGCCACCGCCCTCGTAGCCCCGTGACCAGAGCCACGCATGATCTGATGCCAAGAGCGCGACACGGCCTTCACCGACCCTGTCGAGCAACAAAAGCGGCCGTCCCTCTTCATCTGACATGACGGCATTGCCAGACCCTTGCGCGACGTCGATCAGTCGAAGCCAACGCCCCCAAGGCGGGACTTCACCTATGGCCGCTGAATCCAGGCCTTCGGTGACCGGGTGCCTTTGGCCGACATCGGTGATGGTCGGCAAAAATGCGTCTTCAACCACCACGCCGCTTGGCATGGCAGGCAGGATGTCCCCAAGCGGCGACCGATAAAGCGAGGCGGCCGAGGCAAAGTCCGGGCCCGCAGCCACAAGGACGGCACCGCCCTGCTCCACGTAATTCGTGATGTTGTCGAGGTAGATTGAGGGCAAGATCCCGCGCCGTTTGTAGCGGTCGAAGATAATCAGATCGAACTCGTCGATCTTCTCAAGGAACAGCTCTCGCGTTGGAAAGGCGATCAGCGACAGCTCCGACACCGGAACGCCGTCCTGCTTCTCAGGCGGGCGCAGAATGGTGAAATGCACGAGGTCGACCGAACTGTCGGACTTCAGAAGGTTCCGCCATGTGCGTTCGCCGGGATGGGGCTCGCCCGAGACGAGCAGCACCCGCAACCGGTCCCGAACGCCGTTGATCTGGACGACAGCGGCGTTGTTTCGCGTCGTCAGTTCGCCCGGTGCCTCGGGCAGTGTGAACTGGATGACGTTCAGGCCGCCGTGCTCAAGCGTGACAGGCAGCTCCAGATCTTCGCCGATAGGCACCTGAAACGTCTGCGGTTCGCCGCCGTCTACGGCGATCTGGATCTCTGCGCGTTCCGGCAAAGTGGTTGGCACGGCCCCTTGGTCTTCGATCCGCAGCGTCAGGGTCACCGGCTCGCCCAGAATGGCGAAGGCGGGGGCATTCTGGACCATCAGGCGGCGGTCCCAGTCGTCCGCTTCACCAGTGAGCAAGACATGCAGCGGTGCTGGCAAATCCGGCGCGCGATCAATGTCGTGAAGCTGGCCGTCCGTCAGCAAGATCGCCCCGGCCAACCGGCCACGCGGTTCTTCCGCCATGGCCTGCGCAAGGGCCGTCATCAACAACGTGCCTTGGTTGTCTTCTCCGTCGCCCAAGGGAACAACGCGCAATTCGGTGTTTGGCAGGCGCGCGATGGCCTCTTCCACCCCCGACAGCGCTTCGGCGACTTGATCCGGGCGCGTGCTGATCTGTTGAGACGCGCTTTCATCGACCACGAGAATGACGATATCGGTCAGCGGATCACGATCTTCGGACTGCAAGGATGGGTTCAATATCGCGGCCAACAGGGCTGCAAATGCCAGTCCCCGCAGCCACCAGCCGCCCAGCCCTCGCCAGACGGCAAAGGCTGCGACGAGGACCGCGAAAGCAAGTGCAAGCCAAACAACCGGCCAGGGCAGCAACGGTGCCAGAATGATGTCTGTGGCGCCCATCTACTGTCCCAACCTGTCCAGAAGTGCCGGTACGTGCACCTGATCCGATTTATAGTTCCCGGTCAGCACGTGCATGATCAGATTGACGCCAAAGCGGAACGCAATCTCGCGCTGGCGTTCGCCGGCGAACCCGCGCCCAACAGGGAACATGCGGTTGCCACGTGTGTCCGTGGCCCATGCACTGGCCCAATCATTGCCGCCGATCACAACGGGCGTCACGTTGTCGTTCAGGTTTCGAAACGGCATGCCTTCAGTCTGCTCGGCGTCGGCGGGTGCAGCTTCGACCCAGATGTCGCGGCTTGCATGACGGCCCGGGAAATCCTGAAGCAGATAGAATGTCCGGGTTAGCACGTGGTCTTCTGGGATGATCTCCAATGGTGGGATATCCAACGGCAGCGCAAGCGACTGAAGCTTCCGTGCATTCGGCGACGTCGCGCCAAATCTCGCCGTGTCGGCGTCGCGCGTATCGAAAAGGATCAGACCCCCGGTGCGCAGATAAGTGTTCAGCTTCTGGTAAGCCTCGCCCGATGGGCGCGGCTGGTCGGGTGTAATCGGCCAATAGAGGAACGGGTGCAAAGACAGTGCATCGGTTTCCAGATTGACGGCGATCGGGGCAACCGGTTCGATCGAGGTTCGGCGATAAAGCACGTCCGAGAGCCCGCGAAGTCCGGCCTCCGACCTCTCGTCCAAACGAGGGTCCCCTGTGACCACATAAGCCAACGCGACTTCAGAGGCGGCAGCAATCTGGGCCGCGATGTCTTCCTCCTGCGCGTCGGCAGGAACCGCCAACATCAAACCAAGAAACAGACTGGCCGTCGTTCCGGCCGCACGCGGCCCTGTCAGCCTGCCGGACAGCCAGAGCGATGCAATGATATCGGCCATCAGCATGATAAGCGCGGCGGCCAGCAGGACACCCTTCAAAGGCGTTTCACGCTCCACGGCCAAACCTTCGACAGGCACGCTTCCGGGCCATGAAATGGCTTGCAAGGTGTTATCTGGCCCAAGGACGTTGCGTGCAATTCTGCGGTCTTCACCCACATAAAGCCCGGGCGGCAATTGCGCGCCAAGCGGCGCTTCGGCCAGATCCTCACCGGCGACGCTCGGCAGTGTGCCGGCGTCCGACACCTCGCCAAAGGCCGTCAAAACCTGAACCGGTGTCCATGTGGTGCCAGCCAGATCTTCTGCAGTCAGAGCGACAGGACGGGAAGAGATGGACAGGCGTTCCAGCATCGAGACGAAGAGCCCCGACAGAGGCAGCGTCGACCATTCCGCATTTGCCGTGACGTGGAACAGGACGATTTGTCCGGCATCCAGCCTTTTCCGCGTCACCAGGGGCGTTCCGTCCGCCAACGACGCAATGACCCGATCGGCAAGCGTCGGATCCGGCTGCGCCATGACCTGCGCTGTCACGACGACTTCGTCAGGCACGGGCAGCCCAAAGAATGGGGACTGGGATGGAAAAGCTCGGAGCGTCTTCGGCTCACCCCAGCTCATTGCGCCGCCAACGTTTCGACCACCGGCGCGAAGCCGGACGGGCATCAAGATGTCTTCTTCACTGCGTGAGACGTCGCTGGCCGCAAGGCGCGGCCCTGCAAAACGCACAAGCAAGCCGCCCGCACGCACCCAGTCTTCGACCTCGGACGTCTCGGCCGCCGACAGCTGGGCCACATCCGCCAAGACGATGACGTCAGGATTGGCCAGAACAACGTCCGACAATGCGCCTTCGATCAGGTCCGACTTCGTGACGAGCGCTTGGCGCAGGTAGTGTGTTGGTGACAACAGTTCCAAGCCTTCGCTGTCGCTTCGCCCTGCGATCAAAGCCACTTCCCGACGCTGCAAGGCATCATCGGTCAGGCTGACGGCCCCGGCGGACCGGATGCCCGAAATTTCGAACCGAGTAATCCGATTGCGAAGTTCTGGAAGGATGTTCAGATCCGCCGACGCTTCGGTTTCGCCAGCCGCGAAGGTCAGCGTTGCACTGACAAGTTCACGCGGTGTGCCAGCTGGGTCCAGACCATGACCAATGACGGACACTTCAGCCGCATCAGCCGCCCTGTTCCGAACAGCACTGACCGCAAGCAAGCCTTCGGCAAAGACGGTTGGCAAAAGCCCGTAGACCGGACGCGGCGCTTCAAACGCACGCACATCACCCCGCGCTTCCAGTCTAGAAAGAAGGCCTTCGCGCCACGGATGATCCAAACCATCGGACAGCCAGAACGTCGAAAAGGTGCCGTCCAGTGTCTCGGCCCATCGACCCACCGCTTCGGCATCCGGGCTCCATGCTTCGGGGCGGAAGCCGGGCAGTTGCGGGACCCAAGTGGCGGCGGCACGAAACGGCAATTCACCGGCGGAAAGATCCGTCAGCCGCACGACAGCCGTCTCTCGACCGGCTGCGCTGGCATCCGCCAATAGTCCCTCGACACGGTCCATGCGGCCCGACCAGTCCGGGGCATCCGCCCACGTGGCGTCCAAAAGGATAAGAAGCGGCCCATCGCCATCTTCTGTCGCCTTGGGGTTCAAAACAGGCCCGGCAAACCCGATGATCACAGCTGCAATCGCAAGCGTTCGCAGCAGAAGGAGCCACCACGGAGTGCGATCCGTTTGCGTCTCATCATCGGTCAAACCAAGCAACAACGCGACACCGGGGAAACGCCTGCGAATGGGCGCTGGCGGCACGGCGCGCAGCAGGATCCAAAGGATCGGCAACACCAGCAGCCCCAGCAAGAGCCAAGGCGCCGTGAACCCAAGGGACCCGATCGTCAGCATTCGCACATCCTCATGTCGTCCGCTCCAACGCACCATAGAGCCAGAGCAGCGCCGAAGATGCAGGCGCGTCGGTATGGTGGCAATGGTACTGCCATCCGGTCATGCGCGCGAGGTTCGCCAGTTCTGACTTCCGCGCGGCCAATCGTTCCAGATAGCGATCGCGAAGGTCACCTGCCTTCAGTGTCTCGTGCTGCAGCGTGCCCCCGATGCTTTCAAAAATGGTCCGGCCATCAAACGGGAAGGCCTCTTCCTCTGGATCAAGAATTTGCAGAAGCGCGCCCTTCACGCCTTTGTCGGCCGCGCTGGTCAAAGCCTCGCTCACGGCAGAAATGTCGCCCATGAAGTCCGAGATGAAGACAGCACGCGAATGCGACACCATGCCTTTGACCTCGGGTATGCCATAGTCCTCCGCACCTTCGGCGTCGGCCAGCGTCTGGGTCAGCCGCAAAAGCTGCATCTCGCCAGAGCGTGGAGGCATTGTCAGGCTAGTCAGTCCGACGCGCTCACCTCCGCGGATCAGCAGAACGGATGCTGCAAGGGCCAGAAGCTTGGCCCGGTCGATCTTGGTTTGCATCGCGCCAGCGGACGCGAAGTTCATGGACTGTGCACCATCCAGCCACAACAGAACCGATTGTGCGGCCTGCCATTCCTTCTCCCGCACGAAAAGCGCGTCGCTCCGGCCAGAGCGGCGCCAATCGATGGAGCGTGCCTCGTCGCCCGCATGGCTCGGTCGATACTGCCAGAACTCATCGCCAAGACCAGATCTGCGGCGACCATGCTGTCCAAGCATAACCGTTGACGCCAGATGTTCTGCCGACGCCAGAAGCGGCGGCAGTGGCGCGGCGAGGCTCTCCGCCCCAGCCCGGAGACGCGTGGGCTGGGTCAAGCGGCGGCCTCTGTGCGGGTTACACTGCTCACGACGCTATCGATGACATCGGCCAAGGCGACACCCCGCGCACGCGCCGCAAAGGTCAGCGCCATGCGGTGCGTCAGAACCGGAGACGCCATCTTGGCGACGTCTTCAGCAGACGGGGCCAGCCGCCCTTCCAGCAAAGCTTGCGCACGAACGGTCAGCATTAACGCTTGCGCGGCACGCGGCCCCGGCCCCCAACCGACGTTTTCACGCACGATGTCCGGTGCATCTGCTTCGTTCGGACGACAGGCGCGCACCAGATCCAGAATCAATTCCACAACGCCTTCACCAACGGGCATCTGCCGGATGATGCGTTGTGCGTCCGCCAGTTCCTCGGGCGAGAAGACCGTCGTCGATTCCGCTTCGCTGGTCCCTGTTGTGGCCAGAAGGATGTCACGCTCGGTGTCGCGATCAGGATAGGGCACGTCAATCTGGACAAGGAAACGATCCAACTGCGCTTCCGGCAAGGGATAGGTGCCTTCCTGCTCAATCGGGTTCTGCGTTGCCAAAACGTGGAATGGCGCCGGCAAGGGATGCGCTTCACCGGCCACCGTCACAGACTTCTCCTGCATGGCCTGCAACAACGCCGACTGTGTCCTTGGGCTGGCGCGGTTGATCTCGTCGGCCATCATCAACTGACAGAAAATCGGCCCTTCGATGAACTTGAAGGCCCGGCTGCCATCAGAGCCCGTTTCCAGGACTTCAGACCCCAGAATGTCAGCGGGCATCAGGTCAGGCGTGAACTGCACGCGCTTCCCGTTTAGGCCCAAAACCGTGGAAAGCGTGTCAACAAGCCGTGTCTTTCCAAGGCCCGGCAGACCAATCAGCAATCCATGCCCGCCACAAAGAATCGCGGACAATACCAGATCGACCACACGCTCTTGCCCGATGAACCGATGCGTGATGGACGCCTTCGCTTCAGCCAGCTTTTCGCCAAGGGCTTCAATCTCGCCTACAAGGTCGGCGGGGTCAGACATGGCAAACACTCCCGTTCATATTATTCTATCCCTAGAGTGTCGAAGTATGGCGCAGGCGACAAATGGCAAAAGGACCAATCCAACAAATGATCGTGAAACCGTCTGCTGAAGGCATCGCGAAGAGCGCCCGTGCCGCAACAAAAGGCGGTTTGCCGCCTGTTCATCTCTGGAATCCGCCAGATTGCGGCGATCTGGACATGCGGATCGCGCGTGATGGCACATGGTTCTATCAAGGCACTCCGATTGGCAGGCCGGGTCTTGTCCGACTGTTTTCGACGATTCTCCGCAAGGATGGCGACCGATACGTCCTTGTGACCCCGGTCGAGAAAGTCGGAATCACTGTGGACGACGCCCCATTCGTAGCGATTGACTTCGAGGTCTCGAACGACGGCGAGCAGACACTGACATTTGAAACAAATGTCGGTGATGAAGCCGCGGCTGGCCCCGATCATCCGATACGGGTCGAACGTGACCGGGAAACCGGAGAGCCATCGCCATACGTCCACATTCGTGCCGATCTTGAGGCCTTGATCGACCGCAAGAGCTTCTATCGGCTTGTCGACCTGGGTGAAGTTGAAGGAGAGATGTTCGGCGTCCGATCCGGCGGTGTCTTCTTTCCAATCATTCCCGCCGCAGAATTGGGCTAGAGCCTCTCTGTCCGGTTTTGGCGGCGATTGTTCTTTGTTTGCGGCTGCAGTCTAAGGCTGAATACTGTTGCGCACGCCCTTCAAGTGAGAGACCCGAGATGATCCCAAAAAAGTTCGAGCCCATTGTCTTTGGGTTTCTGTTGTCAGGCATGATGTCTTTTGTCGTCTCTGGGATCGCGACGCTGAGGGCCGTGGGTTTGATCGAGGGCTTTGTTC
>CAZMKY010000387.1:0-5308 GCA_964566835.1 uncultured Rhodobacterales bacterium | reverse complement strand
GAAATCCACGTCGCCAGTTTGGATCGGTTTTCAGGGTTTGCGATGTCTCTGGAAGACTTGGGGTTTTCTGGCGATGCACCGGCAGGGCTGGTCGTTGCGCTCACCCGGCATCAATAAATTGCTGCGGGCTGCATCCGATTTCGGATGGCCAACGTTTCTTATGATAAGATTGGCCCAGTAAGGGACGGGAACTTGGCCACCGTGGCGCACCTGACACCAACCTCTGAAGCGTCCGAAACGGGACGTCGGATCAACGATGCTGCCCTGCGGGAGCGGCTTCTGGAATTGATCGCCGAATGCGCGGACGGCAATCGGCCGGCCTTTCGCAGGCTCTATGATCTGACGTCGCATCGGGTCTTTGGCATTGTCTTGGCGGTCTTGCAGAACCGGCCGGCGGCGGAAGAAGTGGCGCAAGAGGTCTATGTCCAGATCTGGCGGCAGGCCGCGCGGTTCGATGCGGCACAAGCCAATCCGATGGGCTGGATTTCTTCAATCGCCCGGAACCGTGCGATAGACCGCCTGCGGGCGGAGCGTTCGCGCGGCTTTGTGCAGTATTCCGACGATGTCCCTGATATCGCGGATGAAAGCGCGTCCGCTGACGCGCCGCTGGATACGCTTGTGCTGACCCGTGCTTTGGAAAATCTGCGCCCTGAATATCGAAGGATCATCTTGCTGAGTTATTTTCGTGGTTACACGCAATCGGAGTTGTCAGAGGTGCTGAATATCCCTCTTGGGACCGTAAAAAGTTGGATGAAACGCGGCTTGGCGGAACTGCGCGAGGCGTTGTCATGAGCGGTCGGGAGACAGATCAGGTGTTGGCTTTGATTGCGGCGCTTGAACAGACTGGTTCATCGGTCTTGCCGGGCTCAATGCCCGCTTTGGAGGATTTTGCAGAGGCCTCCGATCCCGTTTTGGCCGAGATCAGCGCCTCCGCTCCGTCTGTCGCGCCGCCGGATGATCTATTTGACGGGATCGAAGCTCAGATCGACGCGCCGGATATACCGATCAACGGGGTGGACACCATCCGGGCGGCAGAGGGCGACTGGAACGAACGCGTGCCGGGGGTCTGGAAGAAGATCCTCGCCAACGCCCCGGACGGGAAGAACATCTATTTCCTGCGTTGCCTGCCCGGCGCGATTATCCCGGCACATGACCATGGCGGTTGGGAATATGCACTTGTCCTGGAGGGCGCGTTCGAGATTGAAGGTCGGACGGTTCGGGCCGGGGACGGGCAGTATTCTGCTGCGAATTCCCGCCATCCCGAGATCACGACACATTCCGGTTGCCTGCTGCTGGTGGTGGCGTGAGCTTACGTTGCCGCTGATCGAGCGGCGCTGACCTTTCGCGAAATCGCAGCGAGATGCCGGGCGTCGGTGCCGCAACACCCGCCGAAGACATTTGCCTTGGGGAAGCGCCGGGACAAGGCGGCCATCTGGTCCGCCAATTCTTCAGGGTCGCCGTCTTCGAGATGGCCAAGAGTGCAGAGGCTGAGAAGCTCCATTGCGACTGCATTTGGCATGAAGCTGCCCAGCCTTTCGGTCCATGCACCGTCGTCGAGAGCGTGTGCAAATTCGGTCGGATGCGTGCAGTTGATGCCATAGTAAAGCGGCGCTTGGTCTGTCGCCTGATCGACGCGCAGGATCGCGTCGGCCAAGGGCGTTCCATCATTCAGCTGGCCGCCTTTCGCGATGAAAGAAATGGCAGACCCGATTCCCGCGGCCTTTGCAGCGCGGGCAAATCCAATCGCTTCTTCGACGCTGGAAAATGTCCAGGCCGAGACAAGATCGGCGCCCGCGTCGCGAAGCGTGATGATCTGTTCGGTGTGATAATCCTCTGCCTCCGCCGCTGTTTCGGTCCGGCCGGTCGCGTAGGCATCCCCCCTTGGTCCAATGCAGGCCCCGACAATCATCGGGGTGGCGTCGCTGTCATATTCCCGCACGAAATCCTTGTAGAATTCGATGCCGCGGACATTGATATCTTCCAGCGCCTCTTTTGAGAAACCGATCAGATCACCCCAGTCGCGACTGGCGCGATAATGCAGGCCCTCGTTCACGACGCCGACGCCGTTCTCAACGGCCGCTTCAACGATTTTTCGGTGGTAGTCGCGCAGACAATCGCGTCCGCGCTTGTCGTTCAACAGCTCGAACGCGCAAAAATGGCGAAGCTCAAATCCGTCGACATATTGCAGCCAGGTTTCAAACCCGCCGCCGCAGGTCATCAAGTGGCCTTCAAGTTGGGGAAGTCTGGGATGTGTTTTCATGGCGAGGATCCTCCGTTCGTGAGACTCCCACCAGAACGAAGGCGGTTGGGTCTAGTTCACCAATGGTGCAGTGGACCCGACCCCTCGTGATGCGTCAGACTGTCAAAACGGGTGAAAGACCGCGGAAGGATGCGCAAAACGATGAAGCAGGAAGCCAGGTCATCAAAGGCGTCGAAACGGGACGAGATCCTGAACGCGGCTGAACGCGCCATTCTTCAGAAGGGGGTTGCGGCGACGACGATCGACGAACTGATCGCCGAAGTCGGTGTATCAAAGAACGGGTTCTTCTATCACTTCCAAGACAAGAACCAGATGATCGAGGCCATTCTCAGTCGTAACCTCGGGTTGGATGAAGCTTGGTTTGCGATGCTCTTGGGAAAGGCGGACAACATCGGCAACGATCCGCTTGAGACCTATCTGGCCTTTGTCGAGTTACTGGCCAAGGAAATGGGCGACATGCCCCAAGGACATCCCGGATGCATGACGACCGCAGTCTGTTATCAGGATAGGCTGCTTAACCAGTCAGTTCGCAAGATGGCATCCAATATCTTGGAGCAGTGGCGCGAAGTCTCGCTTCGACAGCTGCAGCAAGTCGCGGCGCGGTATCCGCCGAATGTCGATGTCGATCTGGAAGAATTGGCCGACATGCTCCCGGCGTTGATCGATGGATCGATCATTTTCGCACGTGTCGTGGCGGATCCGACGGTTCTTCCCCGCCAGATCCGGCTCTATGGCGCGATGGTCGAGACAGTCTTTCGGCCTAGGGCTTCTGACTAGGCCCCTTCCAGAATGTCCTCCAGCTGACGCATGAGCCCCCTGCGGTTCGACTGCGTCAAGGCAAAGGGATGCGGTCTGCTGAATGTGCCTGCATCGTTGTCAAAGTAGGCCCCGGATTTGCCGTCGAACTCAGCCGAGAGGGCTGCGCGCGACAAGATGTCGACGCCAATGCGGATGTCGTTCCCGGCGACACCAAAGCCTTCTTTGACCATTGTTGTCGCAAGGAGAGAGCCGGGGTTTATGGCGAAGAACGCTGGACCGTCCGGATGCTCCGCTGCCAGTTCCATTGTCCATGCAGTGATCGCGAGCTTGCTTTGCGCATAGGCTTCATGGGTTCCAAGCTGCGCCTTTCCCGCGACGGCGGCCAGATCGAAGGGGGCTTGCGCGGCGGAGGACAAGTTCACGATGCGGGCGCCTTTGCCCATGTTCGGCAAGAGCGCTTTGGTCAGGGCATAAGGGGCAATGGTGTTCACCATGAACCGAAGATCAAAGCCTGCTTCCGAAGTCGGGTTCGCGACTTTGTACACGCCAGCATTGTTTATCAGAACATCGAGAGTGCTATGCCGCGCCTGCACGGCCGCAGCCAGCGCCCTTGCCCCTGCGATTGACGAAAGATCCGCGCAATAGCTTTCGACATCACCAATCGCTTTTGCGGCTGAAGCCAGCTTTTGCTCGGACCGGCCATGGATCAGGATCTTGTGACCGCCTTTCGCCAGATGCTTCGCGGTTTCAAGCCCAATGCCGTCGGTTGAACCGGTGATCAGGATGGTCTTTGTCATCTCATGTGTCTCCTGTCAGAAAGCGGGGCAGAAGGGCATCGGCCAGCCGCTGCAGCGTGTCTTCGATATTCGCTTGATTGAAGCGCAGATTGAGGGCGACGTGATTGACGCCCGCGTCTTCGATCGCGGTGAGGTAGTCAGTCAGGGCTGTGGCACCTGACCGAAACCCAAGGTGTATCGGGCTCGGCGGCTCTGATGGTTCGCTCGCAAGATCCACATAGAGCGATTGCATGACAGGCTTGTCCCCGTGACCAAGCGCATTCGTGGCGCGCCGATAGTCTGCCACCGCCCGTGCTTGGTGCGGGACGGCGCGTGGGTAAGTGATCCAGCCGTCGCCGTGTTCTGCCGTCCAGTCGGGTGACTGGCGGGAAGAACCTGTAATCAACAGCGGCAAGCGATCTGCCGTTGGCTTTGGCAGCATGTCCATGCCAGCAACCACGCCCTGCGCGGTGTCTATCTTTGGGGGGCTGTCTGCCATTGAACGGATGTAGCGCAGGCTGTCACGGAAACGTTCGCCGCGGCTTTCAAACTCCATGTTCATGGCGGGGTATTCTTCGGGTCGGTCGCCGGACGCCACGCCGAGCAACAGTCGACCGTTTGAAAGCTGATCAGCGCTGGCGGCAGCCTTGGCGACATGCGCGGGATGGCGCAGGGGCAGAATGATGCTGGCCGTGCCAAGCGCGATGGACTTTGTCGCGGCTGACAGAAGGCCAAGATAGACAAAGGGGTCGAAGATCTGACCTGCATCACCGAAACTTGGCACGTTGAAGGGGACATCGCGTAGCCAAAGTGCTGCGAAGCCCAGTTCGTCGGCAAGGCGCGCACGATCCAAGTGCCGGGCCATGGTTGGCACGGCGCTTTGATCGTACCGCTCCAAGGGAACAACAAGACCGATGGTCAACCCGCCGGCCTTGAATGTTCGGGCGAAACCACGGTTCAGCGGCGCAAACTTTTTCGCATTGGTATCCAGCATCAACTCAAATCATCCTGACCTTCGATCAATGCGTGATGGCTTCTGGAGTTGGCAAGGCGCGTCTCAGGGTGCGGCCTATACTCGGGGTCGTTCTCGAAGGCGCGCGCGGCGTCCTTGGACGGCCATTCGATAACGATGCGCAAACCGACTTCACGGTTCTCTCCTTCGATGACTTCATGCGTTGCGGTCTTGGCAAGATAGCGGCCGCCATGTCGGTCCATGACTTTGGTGGCGACAGGCAGATAGTCTTCAATCCAGTCTTGGTTCTCGGGCGTGACCTCAAGAACGGAAAAAGCAGTCATTCGCGTATCCTTCGAACTGCAATGGGTGGGCATTGTCTTCGAGACGGAAAATATGCCTCTGTTTTGCGAAATAAACCGGCTATAATTTGTTTCAGTTTTCTGTTTTTGGAGAAAGTCTGAGTGGACACGAAGTGCGTTGACCTATTCGTGCGTGCCGCCGAGGCGCTGAATATCTCGGCGGCGGGCCAATCGCTTGGCCTGCGCCCGGCGGTGGCCA
>CAZMKY010000386.1:0-5814 GCA_964566835.1 uncultured Rhodobacterales bacterium | reverse complement strand
CACTGTCCCCATGGATCGCCTCATCTCCTTCGACCTGCCAATTCTCGGCCTTTTTGAAGTAAGGTAGAACATCCTCCCAGCCCCAGCCGGTCGCCCCCATTTGAGACCATGTGTTGTAGTCCTGTGGATGCCCGCGCAGATAAATCATGTAGTTGATTGATCCGGTGCCACCGATACACCGACCGCGAGGATACGCGATCTGCCGTCCTGAAAGCTCGCCCTGCGGTGCTGTGCGAAAGGCCCAATCGAAGCGCGTGTTGCTCAGCGCTCCAAATTTGGCGGGTGTGAAGATGCGCGGGTCATCTATCGACCCGCCAGCTTCCAGTAGCAGCACGCGTCGCTTTGGATCCTCGGTCAAACGCGCGGCAAGAACACACCCCGCGCTTCCTGCACCAACGATGATTACGTCGAAATTGTCTGTCATCCCAAAATCCCCCCAATATGCCGAGAAGACTGGTGGATGGTGGACCTTTTTTCAACTGAACCCTCTGAAAGCGCTATGCGGCTGCTTCGGGCTTCTGGCCGAATGTCTAACCGCGGAGCAGATCCAAAAACGTCTCGATCTTGTCCGCACCAAGCGACCAATCCGCCACCAGTCTGGATCCGATCATCTCGTTCGGATCGCCCTCGAGGCCCCCGTGCATCTTGTAGTCTGCGCCAGCGGCCTTCAGCCTTTGGTGCGCGGCACGCGGAAAGCGGGCAAAGATCATGTTGGCCTCGGGTGGATACATCATTTCCACGCCTGGCAGCTCCAGCATGCCCTTGGCCAGTTTCTGCCCGTTTGCGTTGGCCATTGCGGCCATGCGGCGCCAAAGATCATCCGTCAGATAGGCGTCCATCTGCGCCGAGAGATAGCGGTTCTTTGAGAAAAGATGCGCGCCGCGTTTCCGGCGGAGCTCAAACTCCCAAGCGAGCTCCGGGTCAAAGATCACCGCCGCCTCTACGCCCATGCACCCATTCTTGGTGCCGCCGAAGCTGACGGCATCGACACCAGCCTTCCAAGACATCTCGGCCGCCGTGCAGCCCAGCACTTCTGCCGCGTTGGCAAAGCGCGCGCCATCCAGATGCAGTTTTTGCCCATGTGCATGTGTCACGGTGGCGATGTCGCGGATCTCGTCCAGTTGATAGAGCGTGCCCCATTCGGTCACGGAAGTGATGCTGACGGGGCCTTGCTGCACCCCGTGGACATCGTCGCCTGCATGGACATTCATGGCATCGGCCAAAGCTTCTGCCGTGATGCGATCCGGCTTGCCGCGGACAAGGGTCAGTTTCCCACCGCCTGAATAGAACTCTGGCGCGCCACATTCGTCGACGGCGATGTGTGCCTCCGGTGCGCAATAAATCGTCTGCCAAGGCCTCATCATGGTCGACAGCAAAAGCGCATTCGCTGCGGTGCCTGTGGCCACGAAATAGACAGCCGCGTCCGGGGCCTCGAACACGTCCCTCACCTTGGCGATGGCGCGCTCTGTCAGCGCGTCATTGCCATAAGGCAGGGCGTAGCCCGTGTTGGCGGACTGAAGTCCGGCCATGATGTCTGGATGCACAGGGCCGGAGTTGTCAGATGCCAGATGCATTAGCGCGGTTCCTCAATGATATGGTCTTCCCATTCGTCTTCCGGGACGTCGAACTCCGAGACCGTCCAACCCTGAACCGATACGCCCGCATCGTGAACGGATTGAGCCGTTCCCGAAATCAGCGGATGCCAATCGTACAGCGGCTTGCCTTCAAAGAGCAGACGGTAGGCGCAGGTTTCAGGCATCCAATAGGCATTGGTGGCGATGTTTTCGGGCGTCAGGTGGACGCAATCGGGGACAAAGGTCTTGCGGATGTCGTAATGCGCGCAGCGGCAGGTCTGATCATCCAGCAGACGACAGGCAACCCGGGTTAATGCGACCTCTGCGGTATCCGGGTCTTCCAGCTTGTTCAAACAGCACTTCCCACAGCCGTCACACAGCGCTTCCCATTCGCGGGGCACCATGTTTTTCAACGGCACCCGTTCCCAATACTTGTCGCGCAGACCGGATCTGTTGATCGGGTCGTCCATCATGCACCAAGGATCTCTCGCGCCTGTGCGCTGTCCTTGTCCATTTGGGCGATCAACGCGTCGAGGCTGTCGAACTTTTCCTCTGGGCGGAGGTATTCCACCAGCCCGACCGACACGTGCGTGCCGTAGAGATCGCCAGAGAAATCGAAAATGAACGTCTCCAAGTTCGGGACGTTTTCGCCGAACATGGGCCGTACACCGATCGAAGCAACGCCGGGGTAGGTGCCTTTGTGCGGGCCAGCCAGCACATCGACCTCAACGGCATAGACACCCATCTTCGGCACTAAGAGGCCGTCCAGCGCCATGTTGGCCGTTGGATACCCAAGTTCGCGCCCGCGCTGGTCGCCCTTGATGACAGGGCCGTCGATCCTGTGAAGGTGGCCCAGCATTTGGGCTGCGTCTCTCGGGCGGCCATCGGACAGGGCTTCGCGGATGCGCGTTGAGCTGACGTCCACGCCGCCTGTTTCCACCAGTTCGGCGAGCGTGACATCAAAGCCAAGCGCCAGACCAAGCTCCTGTAGCTTCAGACCATCCCCTTCACGATCCTTGCCAAAGCGGAAATCCGTGCCGACCGTGACATGAGAAACGCCCAGCCCATCTGCCAGCACCTCGCGGGCAAAGGCCTCGGGCGAGAGCCCGGAAAGGGCATCATTGAAGCTCAGTTCAAACAGGAAATCGACGCCGACTTTCTCCAATCGGTTCGCCTTGGCTTCGGCGTTCATCAAGCGAAAGGGTGCGGCATTCGGCCGAAAGACTTCACGTGGATGAGGCTCAAAAGTCAGAACGCCTAGCGGCTGAGAAGACGCCTGACGCGCAACATCCAGGATGGCGCGATGTCCAAGATGCACACCGTCGAAGTTGCCTATGGCAACGCTGGCCCCGCGGGCATCGGACGGAATGGGTATGTCGCTGAAGCGGCGCATATCACGGGGCGTAGCCGCCCCGTGCAGGGGGCGCAAGTGTCAGTCGAATTTGGCCGATGGGGCCAGAACAAGCGCGTCGCCTTTCAGCACGATTTTGCCGGCAACTTTACACCGCGTATCAAGCTTCACGCGGCGCTTGGCATGGTCAATTTCCATGACCTCAACTTCGGCAGTGACGATGTCGCCTGGACGCACCGGCGCCATGAATTTCAGCGACTGTCCAAGATAAACCGTTCCGTGTCCCGGTAGCTGTTCGCCGATCACGGCTGAAATCAGCGACGCCGTCAGCATTCCATGCGCGATGCGGCCTTCGAAGATCGTGTCCATTGCATAGGCATCGTCCATATGCACCGGGTTATGGTCTGTGGACACCTTGGCAAAAAGCTCAATATCCAGATCGGTGACTTCCTTGGTCACGGACCGCATCATCCCGATCTCCATCTCTTCGATGACGATCGTGCCTCTGGGCTGATTGTCGAGCATTGACGGCCTCGCAACAAAAAATCACGGCAATATGCCTTTGCGCAACTTAATTACTTCGCGAGTGCAGAAACGCAAGACTTTTCTCTACGCTGCGTCAAACTGGAACAGGCCCGCCGAGGGGGCAGGCCTGTCTTGGGTATTTGGAAACAGAGGAGGTGTTTAGCGCAGGAAACCAATGGCATAGGTTGGCGCCACCATTTCACTGTCCAGATAAGCCGTCAGCGCATCCGGATCCGGTTGGCGATCCGTCTTGGTCTCACTGGCCGCCAATCCGCCCGTGATGAAAAGCGAATCGATGTCTTCGCCCAAGGCGCCGCGGATATCGGTCAGAACACCGTCCCCAATCGCCAGAATGCGATTGTCTGACACATCCCGGCCGAGCTCGGTCAGGCGGCGCCGCGCCAGATCATAGACCGGCGGATGCGGTTTTCCGAAATAGAGGCTCTCGCCGCCCATCTCGGTGTAAAGCGCGGCCAGTGCACCTGCACACCATTCCCGCGTCTCGCCTCGGTCGACGACAATATCGGGATTGGCGCAGAGAAGCTTCAGCCCCTTTTGTTTCGCGTAGAGAAATTCCGGCCTGTTCACCGCCGGGTCAGCATGCGGATCAAACGGACCGAGGCAGGCAATGCCTTCCGCATCTTCCAGCGCGACGCGTTCCACGTCGACCGGGTTGTCGATCAGCTTCAAGGGCTCAAAGAACGTCAGATCATGCGGCTGTCCCATGAACCAGACCTTGCTGCCGATGGCGCCACGAAACATGGCGGCCCGCGCGCTGTCTCCCGACGTCGCGATCGTATCCCAGCAATCGTCCGGCACATTGAAGGTCTTCAACTGCGCCTCGACGGATTTCCGGGGGCGCGGCGCATTGGTCAGGAGTACGACAGCACCACCGCCCGCCCGAAACAGGCGGAGCGCTTCGACCGCTTCCGCGAAGGCTTCGACGCCGTTGTGCAAGCACCCCCAGAGGTCACAGAAGACCGCATCATACTGGTGTGCGACGTCGCCCAAGCTTTCGATAATGCGGACCATTTGATCAGACCTTGATGGCAGGGATCATCTGCTTCTTCCGGCTGACGACGCCCGGCAGGACCACGGCATCGCCCGAGGTCTGAACGGTGAAGCTTTTCTCGGCGATGGCCCGGACTTGTTCGTCTTGGATCAGAAGCGTCGCTTCTTCGTTCAAGATGTCGACCACGAAGAAGAGAACGTGATCGACGCCGTCTTCTTCTTCGACCGTGACCATGTCTTCTTTCAGCCCCGCCTTCCGCGACAAGACTGTGTCCGGCGTTGTCGTCTCCAGCGTAGAGACGCGGAATTTGGTGCTATCCACTTCGTAAAGCTTGCTGTCCATGCGCAGAAGCTCGGTGTTGGAATAGGACGAGACGTCGGATTTCGCGGCAAACATTTCCGCCGCATAGGCGCTGGCATCGAGGCCCAACTCATCGGCCAGCTTCAGCGCCAGATCGCGGTCCACATCCGTCGTTGTGGGCGAGCGGAACTCCAGCGTGTCAGACAGGATGCAAGACAGCATCGTGCCCTTGATTGCGTCTGGCATCTTTGCAGCGTCGGCCCCCATCAGATCGTAAAGGATCGTCGCTGTGCAGGCCACGGGGCGCACGGTGATATTGATTGGCGACTTCGTCTTCAGATTTCCAGCGAGCAGGTGGTGATCGATGATCTCGGTCACGTTGGCATCGTTGATCGACGGCGGAAGTTCGGCGGCGTTGTTGGTGTCGACGACGACGACCGACTGACCTTCGGTCACATCTTCGATGATGTTGGGCTTGTCGAGCGACCAGCGATCCAGCACGAAGAGAGCTTCCGCATTCGGTTCGCCCAAAAGCTTCGGTGCGGCCTCGGTGCCGCGCACTTCGTTCAGGTACCACGCCCAGATGATTGCAGAACCGGTTGCGTCTGTGTCGGGGGCCTTGTGGCCAAAAACAAATGTCGTCACGGGGGACCTTGCCTTCTTGTCTTTGCAGATTTGCCGCCCTCTTACCTGCCCGCCCGGCGCTTGTCACGATGGCAGGCTGGCCGTTAGTGTCGCGGTCAAAGGCAGGGAGCAGCCGTGAAAGAAGCCGACCTCTACGCGCCCATCAAGGCGTATCTGGAAGGGCAGGGATACACCGTAAAGTCCGAGATCGGGCCGGCGGATGTTGTGGCGTGCCGCGGCGATGACCCGCCCGTCATTGTCGAGTTGAAGACTACCTTTTCGCTGACCTTGGTTCACCAGGCGATTGACCGTCAGGCCATGACCGATGCGGTCTATATCGCCGTGCCGCGCAAGACGGGGCGGCCTTTCCAGAAAGCGCTGGGCGACATGCGGAATCTGTCACGGCGGCTGGGTCTTGGCCTGATCAC
>CAZMKY010000385.1:0-3335 GCA_964566835.1 uncultured Rhodobacterales bacterium | reverse complement strand
TGGCTGGGTTGCAGCTCATCGCGATCAGCATGGTGGTGTTTTCATCGTATTTCACCTCGGAGCGGACGCTTCTTGAGCATGCCAGGGCGCAAATGGTGGATGTGGGAACAAATGTCATCCAGCACACCAGATGGTTCATGTCTCCGGCGCGCAGCGCAGCTGAGCTTTCGACAGCCCTTGCTTCCAATCAGATCGTTCGTCGCGAAGAACGCGAGCGTTTGGAAGGGCTGCTTTTTCAGCAGTTGAGATCAGCGCCTCAGTTTGCAGGGGCCTACTATGGCGATGAAGATGGGAATTTTGTCTATGTCAAAAAAGAAGGGGTGCGGGAGTATCTGACGAAGATCGTCAGTGTTTCGGTTCCGCGTGAAGAGCGAACCTTATTCATCAAGCGCCGAAATGATTTCACCTCGACCGAACAATACTTCGACCCAGCGGATCGCTACGATCCTCGCAGCAGGCCTTGGTATCAAGAGGCAAAGTCCTTTCGGGGCAGCATCTGGACCGACCCTTACATCTTCTTCACCTCGCAGTCTCCCGGAGTGACGGCGGCAACACCGGTCATTGGCTTTGACAACCACGTTCAGGGGGTCGTTGGCGTCGACATCGAAATCAATGAACTCTCGAACTTTCTTTCTCAGTTGCGGATTGGCCAGAATGGAGCGGCTTTCATCCTGAACCGCAACGGAGACGTCATCGCGCATCCCAACCCGCAGCTGCTGACAACACAATCCAGCGATGGCGGGTTGCGATTTCCCTCAATCGATAAGATCGAGGATCCGATCGCGCGCGCAGCATTCGGCGACAGACTGACGGCAGATGGCATTGTCGTGGACGATTTGGTTCAATCGGATTTCCAGCATCAGGGGCAGCAGTTTGTGTCCTTGATCATGCCGTTTGGACTGGACGACATTCCCTGGACGATCGTGCTTTATGCGCCCGAGGACGATTTTATCGGGACCATCAAGGACAACAGGACGCAAAACACGATCATCGCAGTTGCTGTTGCGGCCTTCACTGCATTGCTCGGACTTGCGCTGGCGAACAGAATTCACGCCCCTGTGCGTGCCTTTGCCGTTCGATCTGCATTGATTTCGCAAGGGGAAGTTGACCCAGACGAGCCGATGCCCAGCACCTACAAAGAGCTGGAAAGCGCCAATACGGCGCTCGTCAACGAGATCTCGCAACGCAAGAAGACGGAGTCTGAGTACCGGCTGACCTTCGAAAAGGCGTCGCGAGGCATGGTCCATATCGAGAGTACAACGGGACGGCTGCTTCGGGTGAACGACAGTTTCGCCAGACTTTTGGGCTTCGCAGAGCGCGAATTGATCGGAAGAACTTTTCAGTCGTTGCTTTCCGCTGATGATCGCGATGCAGTTGGCGAATTCATTGCCCGGCTCTCTGACACCTCGGCATTTGGCTTCGAAGCCAAGGCTGTCAGAAAAGACGAGACCTCTGTTTGGATCAGCTTCAATGGCATCTTCATTCAAGCGAGGGGCGATGGATATTTTATCGCCACCATTGATGACATCACTCAGGCGCGTGAGTCAGAGGAGAGAATTGAGATCTTGAACCGGGAGATCGCGCATTTTTCTCGACAGGAGATGATGGGAGAGTTGGCAACTGGATTGGCGCATGAGCTCAACCAACCCCTGACCGCCATCACACAGAATGTCGACGCTGCACAAAATATCCTGGGCAGTAAATCTACAGAGACATCGGAAATCGACGAGGTGTTGGTCGAGATTGATCAACAGGCGCATCAGGCCGCTGACATCATACGCGCGCTGCGTGTTTTGGTGCGCAAGGACGAGAATACGTCCACCACTTTTGGCATTCGTGAGCTGATCAAACAGGCGCGACGTCTGGTGCGTTCCGAGGCGCGGCAGCACTCGATCGACATCGTGTTGAGCGAGGGACCCGAACTTGAAGTAAGCGCGGTACGCGTTCAAATCGCCCAGGTTGTCGTAAACCTTCTGCGGAACGCGATCGAGGCCATCGCAGAAAGCGACTTTAAAGCCCGCAGCATCTCGATTTCAGCCGAGCAAGTCGATGAACAAGTGTGTGTAAGTGTTGAAGACGGCGGGCCCGGCATAGCCGACAATCTGCAACTCTTCACCGCCTTTGAAACGACGAAGCGGGATGGTTTGGGGCTTGGCTTGTCGATCAGCAAAACGCTTATCGAAAGCAATGGTGGCGAGATATGGCACGAAGGCACCTCGCGTCGCACTGTCTTCAAATTCACGTTGCCTCGGAAGGGCTCGGATGATGGATGAAGGACCGTTTGTGTTTCTTGTTGACGACGATGCGGGTATTCGTGCGTCGCTGTCTCGTGCGCTTGGGCTACGGGGCTACACGGTCAAGGCGTTCGCATCGGCACATGAGTTTCTGGAGGCCTACGACCCCAAGGATTCCGGGTGCCTGATCCTTGATTACGGTATGCCGGACATGAATGGCCTTCAGCTCCAAAGGCAACTTAGCGACGAAGGAAATCGTCTGCCGGTGATCTTCGTTACAGGTCACGGAGGGGTCCCTGAATCCGTGGAGGCGATGAAAATGGGAGCCGTCGATTTTCTCGAAAAACCCTTCAAGCAATCGGTTTTGGTCGAGAGAATTGAAGTAGCTCTTGAGGCAGATGCGCAACGTCGCGTGGCGTCGCAGCAGAAATCTGGCGTGCGAGCAAGATTTCAGTCCTTGACCGAAAGAGAACGCGAAATCGCAATGATCCTTACAACCAGTCCCGGCAGAAATTCGTCAAAGGAAGTCGCTCGGCAGCTTGGCATCAGTCCGCGCACCGTCGACCATCACCGTGCGCGCATTCTCGAAAAGATGAACGTCGGAACCGTGGCAGAGCTAGTGGATGCCGGATACAAGGCGCGACTTTTCGACGAGTCCGATACGCAGGGTTAGCCGCAGACGAATTTGCCCAGAAACACTGTCGACAAGCAGGCTTGAACAGTCCCGGTTCTTGTAGGCGATAAACGACCTCTGCATTGTGCCGCTGAGAAGGAGTGGCGCCGGCGCGACTGGCCGGGCAGCTTGGGTCTTGCGGGGCAGGTGATGCCGATCGTCGGCGCATCAGGCCGCCCACCATTTTTAGATGTCATCGGTAATCCGGCTCAACCGACAAGTTTTCTGGCTGTCCCTGACGACGTACGTCAGGTGCGTTCGGCTCGTTCCATCGAAAAAGAGTAATGTGCCAAAGACCCGGACGTCTGCGTGATGGGTCAATCAGTCCGATGTGTCCGTCCGCCCTGAGCGCGTCAGCGGCCGACCATGACGACGGCTCGCCGCCGGACGCAAGAAGCTTGCGCCAAGGTTGGCTGGCTCGCACATAG
>CAZMKY010000384.1:0-2943 GCA_964566835.1 uncultured Rhodobacterales bacterium | reverse complement strand
CCCCATCTGGTCAATGGACCCAAATCCGTCTAGGGCAGTGGGCACGGTCAAAAACGGATCATGGGAAGCAGAACGCGTGCTGATCAGTGTCAAAAAGCGGTTTGTATTTGTCGCCAACTCCAAAACCGCGTCCACTTCGATCGAACAGTCCCTTGGGCAGGTCGCCGAGATCCAGAAAAGCGGCAATCCTGCGTGGAAGCATATGCCCTTGAAGACCATTCGCAAGGAATATGACTTTCTCTTTCGACAAGAGGCATATCCATTCGACAGCTTCTTTCGGTTTGGCGTGATCCGGGATCCGGCGGACTGGTTGATGTCGTGGTACAGGTATCGTCGTGGCAACGATGTTGAAAAACCTTTGCCACCAGAGATGACGTTTGAAGAGTTCTGGGAAGCGGGTGATTGGAACATCTGGAGGGCCGATGGGACGCCGTTCGACCAGTCGGTGCGGTTTCTGGACGATAACGGCAGCCCTATGGCGGATATGATCATTCCACAACGGCGATTGGGCGATTTCATGCCCAAGATTTTTGAGTCTTTCGGCGTGCAAGGCACCTTGCCCAAAGCCAATGTCAGCAAGATCCGCAAGCTGGACGCCCCCTTGTCCGACGACATGCGCGCCAAGATCAGGGCACACTACAAAAGAGACTACGAATTGATCGATCGTCTCTACGATATCAACATGCGTGGACTGCAAAAACTGTCTCAGGTTGCAGGTCTTCGCTGAGAGCCAGCGAAATATCGCTCAAGCTGAATGTTTTCCGTGACGGCACCATGGAAACAGCCTTTATTCCGACACAAAAGCGCCCCGCGACTGACGAAGGGACTCGTTAAGAAACTCGTCGCGAAGAACGATATGGGGATGTCGGAATGGCGATAAGTGCGGCCGAGCAGTACTTTATTGAACTCACGAACCGGGCCCGGTTGGACCCGGAAGCTGAGGCTGAGCGTCTGGGAATTGACCTGAATGAAGGTCTTGCCCCGGGGACGTTGGATGGCACCGCCAAGCAGGTGCTTGCACCGAACGAATACCTTGAAGACGCGGCGCAGGATCATTCGGAATGGATGCTTGCGACGAACACCTTTTCGCACACCGGCGAAGGTGGTTCGAGCGCCGGCGCACGCATGGCCGCCGCTGGCTACAACTTCACAGGCAGCTGGACCTGGGGTGAAAACATCTCTTGGCGCGGCACGTCTGGCACGATCAATCTCGAAAGTGCAATTACCAGCCACTACGAAGGCCTTTTCCTGTCGGAAGGGCACCGGAAGAACACCCTCAAGGATGCCTTCCGCGAGATCGGAATTGCGCAGGTCGAGGGCGATTTCACGAACTCCCAGCGCACGTGGTCCGCGTCGATGCTGACCACCAAGTTCGCCAAGTCCGGCAGCGAAGTCTTCCTGACCGGCGTTGTCTATGACGACGACGACAATGACGATTTCTACTCGATGGGTGAAGGCACGTCCGGTTTGACCTTTTCGGTCGGGAACTATTCCGACACGAGCGCTTCCGCAGGCGGGTATGCCGTCGAAGTTTATGACTTTGGCGATGTCATGGTGACCGTCAGCGGTGGCGGTGTGAACGCAACCTTCGTGGTCGATACGTCAACTGGCAACGTAAAGCTTGATATCGTTGATAAATCTCTGGCGCTCTTCTCCAAGGATGCCATGCTGATCAACGGGATCGATGATGCGCGCCTGCTGGGTGTCGAAGAGCTGGATCTCACCGGCAGCTCGGCTGCGAACGAGCTAACCGGCAACCGCAGCGCCAACGTCATTCGTGGCGAAGACGGACACGACGTGATCCACGGTGCCGAGGGCGCGGACGAGCTTTACGGCAATGACGGCAATGACACCGTGAACGGTGACGCCGGATGGGACACGATCTGGGGTGCGTCGGGTGACGACAGCCTCAGCGGCGGCGACGGCAACGACATGATCGGCGGCGGCACTGGCAGTGACACGGTATCCGGCGGAAATTCAGCCGACGTGGTCTTCGGTGGCGCTGACGATGACGTGGTCAAGGGCGATGGCGGTGCTGATGCAGCATATGGCGGCACAGGTGCTGATGTTGTCCAAGGTGGAAGCGGTGCCGACACGCTTGGCGGCGGCAATGACAATGATGTCGTAGAAGGCGGAAGCGGCGCAGATCTGATCTGGGGCGGCAACGGCAATGACACCATTGACGGCGGCTCGGAAGATGACGTCATCGTTGCCGGCAGGGGCGGCGACGTCCTGACGGGCGGCGAAGGCGGCGACACCTTCGTGTTCTATGACGCGCAGGACTGGAATCGCATCACCGATTTCGACGCCACATCGAACAGCGAAAAACTCGACCTTTCAGCGGTCACGGCGTTCACTTCGTCGTCTGATGTTCTGAACAATCATGCCGCCGAAAAGAACGGTGGCGTGATTATCACGGACGATGTGGGCCTATGGATCTTTCTTGAAGGCGTCGACATCAACGATTTGGGTTCGGGCGATTTCCTCTTCGCCTGACCACTTCGGCCAAACGGCGGGTGTGCAGGATGGGCACAACCCCGCCAAAGCCCCGACGAGCATCTTCACAAATCAGCACAAGTCCCGGATGATGCACCGCAAATAAAGGCAGCGGGGCAGGGGCTTGACGCGAGCTTACAGGAATTGGCTGACCGGTGTATCGGTGATCGCGCTTGTCGCGGTGCCGGGCATTGGCATGTCCGACATTGTTGACCGGACGCTGAACCTCTATGGCCGTCCCGGCCTGATCGACACGCCATCGGCGACCGTCATGGATGACGGCGATGTCGCAGTCAGCATCACGACGTTTCCGGGCCAGACCCGCACCACGCTGTCCTTCCAGATATCAGAGCGTCTGACCGGCAGCTTTCGCTATTCCAAGATCAACGACTTCTACGGCGCTGGCGATGCGCTTTATGATCGAAGCTTCGATCTGAGCTACCAGAT
>CAZMKY010000383.1:0-11723 GCA_964566835.1 uncultured Rhodobacterales bacterium | reverse complement strand
AAATGTCTCGTCCGACATCTGAAGCCCATCGGGCCCATCTGTCGTGTAGGCGAATTCGATCCCGGTCACGTGATCGCCGCCGGTCAAACGCACGGGCGCAGCGCCCGTGATGATGCGTACGCCCTTCGAGGTTGCAAGTTGTTGTTCGAACTCGGAGGCTGACATGGCGGCTTGCCCGCGCCGATAGACGATTGTGACGTTCTCTGCGCCAAGAAGGCGCGACTGAACCGCGGCGTCGACCGCCGTCATCCCGCCGCCGATCACGACGACATCGCGGCCGATTTCCAAGTTGGACACATCGCCAGCTTGCCGAAGCTCGCTGATGAAATCGACGGCGTCGCGGACATGCGCCTGCTCTTCGCCTTCCGCGCGCAGTGCATTCACACCCGCAAGGCCGACCCCAAGGAAAACGGCGTCATAGCTGTCGCGCAGCTCCTGCAACATGATCTCTCGGCCCAGACGCTGTTCGGTCCGGATTTCGATACCGCCAATCTGCATCAGCCATTCGACTTCGGCTTGTGCGAAGTCGTCGACGGTCTTGTAGCTGGCAATGCCATATTCGTTGAGGCCGCCGGGCTTGGGCCGGGCGTCGAAGATCACGACGTCATGGCCCTTCATTGCAAGGCGGTGCGCACATGAGAGGCCGGCGGGGCCGGCACCGACGACAGCGACGCGCTTGCCCGTCGGTGCAGCCCGTGTGAAGGGATGGACGCCAGCGGCCATAAGCGTGTCGGTCGCGTGGCGTTGCAAGCGTCCGATTTCCACCGGCTTGCCCTCGGCGGCCTCACGCACGCAGGCCTCTTCGCACAGCGTTTCGGTCGGGCAGACACGGGCGCGCATGCCACCAAGGATGTTGCTGTCGAGAATCGTCTTGGCCGCCCCTTCCGGATTATCGGCCTGAATCTGACGAATGAAGAGCGGGATATCGATGCCGGTCGGACAGGCCGTGATGCAGGGCGCATCATGGCAGAAATAGCAGCGATCTGCCGCTACGGCAGCTTCGTGCGGATCGAAGGGCGGATGCAAATCCGAGAAATTCGCCTTCAAAGTCTCGCCCGGCAAGCGACCTGCGCTGATCCCGGGAGTGCGTGTGCCGTCTGCCATGCTGACCCTCCATACCTGTTGAAGACAGCTTGGCACGTTCGAAAATTTTATCAACTGGTAAATTTTAAGCAGACCGCCTCAAGGCGTTGCATCTTATGAAAGCGCCATGCACCGCTTTTCAGCAGGTTCAGGGCCGCGTATAAGCGGCCAATAGAACAACCGGAGGGGCCTCGAAGAGCATGGCTGACAAGAAGCACGACGCAGATGTCGAATTCATTCGCGCATTGGCGGAACTCCTGAAGGAGAACGACCTGGCAGAACTACAGGTCAAGCGTGAATATGGTGAGGATGACAGCCTGAATGTGCGTGTCAGCCGCGTTGGACCTCAGGCTGTGGCCCATGTAGCCCCTGCACCAGTGGCAGCGCCTGCCGCCCCGGCCGCACCAGCTGCCCCGGCCGCTGCGGCTGCACCGGAAGCCGCCGCCGAAGATCCGGCAAGCCATCCGGGCGCCGTGACATCGCCAATGGTCGGCACCGTCTATCTGGCACCGGAACCGGGCGCTTCCAACTTCGTGAAGGTCGGCGACAGTGTTTCTGAAGGTCAGACGCTGATGATCGTCGAAGCCATGAAGACGATGAACCATATCCCGGCGCCGAAGTCCGGCACGGTCAAGCGCATCCTCGTCGAAGACGGCGGGCCGGTGGAATTTGGCGCACCTCTGCTGATCCTCGAATAAGGGCGCGGCAATGTTCGACAAAATCCTGATCGCCAACCGAGGCGAAATCGCACTGAGGGTCATTCGCGCTTGCCGCGAGATGGGCATCAAGTCGGTCGCCGTGCATTCCACCGCGGACGCGGATGCAATGCATGTGCGCATGGCGGACGAAAGCGTCTGCATTGGCCCGCCTTCCGGCACACAGTCTTACCTTTCGGTTCCGGCGATCATATCGGCCTGCGAGATCACCGGCGCCCAGGCCATTCACCCGGGCTATGGCTTCCTTTCCGAGAACGCGAGCTTCGTTCAAATCGTGGAAGACCATCAGATCACGTTCATCGGCCCCTCGGCCGAGCACATCCGAGTGATGGGCGACAAGATCACCGCAAAGGACACCATGAAGAAGCTTGGTGTGCCATGCGTGCCCGGGTCCGACGGCGGTGTGCCGACGCTGGAAGATGCCATGCGCGTGGGCGAGGAAATCGGCTATCCGGTCATCATCAAGGCGACTGCCGGTGGCGGCGGGCGCGGCATGAAGCTTGCCAAGACCGCAGCCGAGATGGAAACCGCTTTCCGCACCGCGCGGGCCGAGGGCAAAGCCGCCTTTGGCAACGACGAAGTCTACATCGAGAAGTATCTGGGCGAACCGCGCCATATCGAGATCCAAGTCTTCGGAGATGGCAAAGGCAATGCGGTCCATTTGGGCGAACGCGACTGTTCCTTGCAGCGGCGTCACCAGAAAGTCTTCGAAGAAGCGCCCGGACCTGCAATCGACGCTGAAACCCGTGCAAAGATCGGCAAGGTCTGTGCCGACGCCGTCGCAGCCATCAACTATATCGGCGCTGGCACGATCGAGTTTCTCTATGAGAATGGCGAATTCTACTTCATCGAGATGAACACCCGCTTGCAGGTGGAGCATCCCGTGACGGAAGCCGTCTTTGGTGTCGATCTGGTGCGCGAACAGATCCGCGTTGCCGCCGGTTTGCCGATGGAATTCTCGCAAGACGATCTTCAAGTGCAGGGCCACAGCATCGAAGTCCGCCTGAACGCTGAAAAGCTGCCGAACTTCTCGCCCTCGCCGGGCCGGATCACGCAATATCACGCGCCGGGTGGCCTTGGCGTGCGCATGGATAGCGCGCTTTACGACGGCTATGTCATCCCACCACACTATGACAGCCTGATCGGAAAGTTGATCGTCTATGGCCGCGATCGGCCGGAGGCCCTGGCACGACTGAAGCGGGCCTTGGGCGAGCTGATCGTGGACGGGATCGACACGACGATACCGCTCTTCCATGCGCTCTTGGAAGAAGACGCCGTCCTGACCGGTGACTACAACATCCACTGGCTGGAGCGTTGGCTGGAAAGTGCGCTCGACGCCTGAACAAAGGCTCTTGCATGAGCCGCGATGATCTGACGCCAGACCTGCTGCTGAGCGCCTATGCCGCCGGTATTTTTCCGATGGCGGAAAGTCGGGACGATCCAGAGGTTTTCTGGGTCGATCCGACGGATCGTGGCGTGCTGCCGCTGGACGGATTTCACCTGTCGCGCAGCATGGCGCGACGACTGAAAAGCGGCACGTTCGAAGCCACGTTCAACCGCGCTTTTTCCGATGTGGTGGCTGCCTGCGCGGACCGTCCGGAGACGTGGATCAATCCGACGATCGAAGCCTTGTATGCGGCGCTCCATGCGCGCGGCTATGCCCACTCGCTAGAGGTCTGGGATGGCCCCGATCTTGCTGGCGGCGTCTATGGCGTGGCTCTTGGCGGCGCGTTTTTTGGGGAAAGCATGTTTTCCAGACGGCGCGACGGGTCAAAGGCCGCCTTGGCGTGGCTGGTCGATCATTTGAAACGCGCGGGCTTTCGGTTGTTCGACACGCAGTTCATCACCCCGCATCTGGCAAGCCTCGGGGCGATGGAGATCCCTCGGGAAAGCTACAGGGCCCAGCTTGCGGCCGCCCTCGTGGTGCCTGTGCGTTTGCACAGCTTACCGCTAGAGCGCGACCCTCAGGCCGTGGTGCAGCGGATGACCCAGACGTCGTAGCGCGGGTGGTCGAGGGCGCTCAGCGCCGGGCTGGAAGCGATCATCCACCCTTCGAAAAGCGTCACGTCCTGCGACGGATCGGTGATCGTCATCCATGCGAATGCTTCACCGGACGGGTTGTCCTCGGGGTAACGGCATTCGCCCAGGGTGACAGAAATGCGCCCGATTTCGACACTGTCGCCGGCCGTCACTTCGATGTCCGTTGCGATGCCATTGAGCTTATCAAGGCCACGGAGCATGGCCCCTGAGCCGTTGGTGGCACGGATTGCGCTTGCCGCGACGTCGGCCTGACTGTCGTCAATTGGCGTATCCTGCGCCAATGCTGCGCCAGCGCTGACGAAGGCCGTCATCAAGACCGACAGCGCGAAGCGGATCAAGAGCCGTCCCCGGAGACGAAGCGCAAGAGAAGCTGCACCAGCGAGACCGCACCTTGCGTGTCTTCGATGTCGGATCCCGGTTCGAGGTCAAACGGCGACCCGCCCGGGAGGATCTCAACGAAGCTGCCGCCAAGCAGGCCTTCGGATGAAATCACGACCGAGGTGTCTTCTGGCAGAACCACATCATCTTCGATGCTGAGTGTGGCGTCGGCGCGGAAGGTTTCGGCGTTGAGGTCAAGATCTGTGACCGTGCCGACTTTCACGCCGGCCAATCGAACGTCAGTGCCGACCGAGACACCTTCGACCGAACGGAACGATGCCGTATAGGTGGTTGCGCCCGCACCACCGCCAAGGACATTGCCGAACTGCGAGGCGTAGATCAGGAAGCCGGCGGCAACCGCCAGAACCAAACCGCCCGTGACTACCTCGCCGGTGTTCTCTGCCATTACTCGGGGCTCCAAGCCTCGTAGTCGCGCTGCTCTTGCGGTTCAGCGCGACGGAGCGAGCCAGCCGGCGCATAGGCCATCGGCGTGCCGGTCAGGTTCTCGAGATGCGGCTTTTCCCAAGCCTTCTTTTTCAGAGGCGCTTCGGTTGGCGGCTGATCCCACGTGTAGTGCAGCCAGCCATGCCATTCCGGGCTGATGCGGCTGGCTTCGTTGTCACCGTTATAGATGACCCAGCGGCGCTTTCCGCCATCGGCCTGATAGAAGACATTGCCCTCGTTGTCTTCGCCCACACGTTCACCATTGCGACGCGTGAAAAGGGCGGTGCCCCAGGACGGCTCGCTCCACCATGCGACGGCGCGTTTCAGTGTATTGCCAAGACCCATGCTGCTCTCCGCTTCGGTTGCTTCCGATATGCCAGCGGTTGCGGCCAAGGTCCAGCGGGTGTTTCGCCGCGTGTGCGGGTTCTGGCCGGGTTTTGCAGCGCTGGGGAGGCCAGCCTCCCCAGACCCCTCCGGGATATTTGCGGACCGATGAAGGTCAGGGCAATTTTGCCGTGACTTCGATCTCGATCTTCATCTCGGCGTTTTGGAGGCGGGCCGAGAACATCGTTGCCGCGGGCATGGCCGTTTGGAACGCGCGGGACGTGATGGGCCAACATTTTGGCCAGTCTTCCGGGTCAGGCAGGATGTAGTGCACGCGGACGACGTCATCGAGACTTGCACCTGCCTCTTCAAGCGCGGCCGCGATGGTGTTGAGGGCGTTCTCGCACTGTGCCTCCACGCTCTCTGGCATGGTCATCGTCTTGTAATCATAACCCGTTGTTCCGGCCACGAAGACCCAGCCATCGGTCACGACGGCACGGGAGTACCCAATCTGTTTTTCAAAGGGGGAACCGGTGGAGATCAGCTGACGCATTGGGTTTCCTTCTTGCTCAAAGAAAAAGGCGACCCCGGAGGATCGCCTGATACTTTTGGTCCTAGGATCACGGCTCAGCTGGCGCTGGCGGGCTCTTTCTGCTGATCCGCGTGGATCATCAGGGGCGACGCGTCCGAGGTCACGGCCTCTTCGTTCACGACGACTTCCGTCACGCTGTCCAGTCCCGGCAGATCGAACATGGTGTCGAGCAGGATGTCTTCCATGATCGAGCGGAGACCACGTGCGCCGGTCTTTCTCTCGATGGCGCGCTTGGCAATGGCGCCGAGGGCGTCGTCGGTGAAGGTGAGCGTCGTGTCTTCCAACTCGAACAGGCGCTGATACTGCTTGACCAAAGCGTTCTTCGGTTCTGTCAGGATGGTGACAAGCGCGTCCTGATCCAGATCCTCGAGCGTTGCAATCACGGGCAGACGACCGACGAATTCCGGGATGAGACCGAATTTCAGAAGATCTTCCGGCTCCAGCTCTTTGAAGACTTCGCCGACGTTGCGGCTTTCAGGGCCTTTGACATCAGCGCCAAAGCCCATGGCAGAGCCTTTGCCGCGCTGCGAGATGATCTTGTCGAGGCCCGCGAAGGCACCGCCGCAGATGAAGAGGATGTTCGTCGTGTCGACCTGCAGGAATTCCTGCTGCGGATGCTTGCGCCCGCCTTGGGGCGGAACGGAGGCAACCGTGCCTTCCATGATCTTCAGCAGCGCCTGCTGCACGCCTTCGCCCGACACGTCGCGGGTGATCGACGGGTTGTCGGACTTCCGCGTGATCTTGTCGACCTCGTCGATATAGACGATGCCGCGCTGCGCGCGTTCAACGTTGTATTCGCTGGCCTGCAAAAGCTTGAGAATGATGTTTTCAACATCTTCGCCGACATACCCGGCTTCGGTCAGGGTCGTGGCATCGGCCATGGTGAATGGCACGTCGAGAATGCGCGCCAGCGTCTGGGCCAGAAGCGTTTTGCCGCAACCGGTCGGACCGATCAGCAAGATGTTCGATTTCGCCAGTTCGATATCCGCCTTGGACGCATGGTTAAGGCGCTTGTAGTGGTTGTGGACGGCGACCGAGAGAACGCGCTTGGCGTGCGCCTGCCCGATCACATAGTCGTCCAGAACACCGCAGATCTCGGTCGGAGTTGGCACGCCATCGGAAGACTTCAGTCCGGCGGACTTCGTCTCTTCCCGGATGATGTCCATGCAAAGCTCGACGCATTCATCGCAGATGAAAACGGTCGGGCCAGCGATCAGCTTCCTGACTTCATGTTGGCTCTTACCGCAAAACGAGCAGTAGAGCGTGTTTTTGCTGTCACCGGAGTTGTTCGCCATTGCTCAACCTATTCGGCCTTTGCCGTGTCGCGCCAGCCTGTTTCGACCGGCCATTCATGCCCCATACCCAAATCCTATGGCAGAGCCGGGAGCGGCACAACGCCAAAATCCCGGTTGGCAGATCACTTGTCCGCACCGTCAGATTTCTCGCGATTGTCGACGATTTCGTCGATCAATCCCCAGTCTTTCGCCTCTTCCGGCGTCATGAAGTTGTCACGCTCCAACGCTTCCTCGACCTTTTCCAGCGTCTGGCCGGTGTGGCGAACGTAGATCTCGTTCAGTTGGCGCTTCAAGCGTTCCACGTGGTTTGCGTGGATCATGATGTCGGTCGCCTGACCCTGATACCCGCCAGAGGGTTGATGAACCATGATCGAGCTGTTGGGAAGCGACATGCGCATGCCCTTATCGCCGGCCATCAGCAGAAGCGAACCCATCGACGCCGCCTGCCCCACGACCAGCGTGGAGATCTTGGGACGGATGTACTGCATCGTGTCATAGATCGAGAGGCCCGCCGTCACCACGCCACCGGGGCTGTTGATGTACATGGAGATCTCTTTGTTCGGGTTCTCGGCTTCGAGGTGCAGAAGCTGCGCCACGATCAGCTGGCTCATCCCATCGTGAACCGGACCGTTCACGAAAACGATCCGCTCTTTCAGAAGACGGGAGAAAATGTCGTATGCCCGCTCACCGCGGCTGGTCTGTTCGACCACCATGGGAACAAGGTTCATGTAAGTCTCGATTGGGTCCTGCATTTTAAGCCGCCTCTGCCTCGGAATTGCGATCTATGCCCGATAGATTGCCAGAGTCTTAGTGTCGCGCTCCGGGGGCTGCAAGGGCGGGCACGTCAGATGGTCGCGGTTGAAGCGGCCTTTGCGCCTTCTAGCTGGCGCCCCATGACAGACGTGACCTTTCCCCCGACGCGCGATGCAGCCCGTGACCGGCTGAAGGCTTTTCTACCAATCTCTGGTAAACCCTATGCTGAAAAGAGAAATTTTGACCTTCCGGGTCATCCGCATGTCTCTCTTCTGTCGCCCTATATTCGGCATCGTCTCCTGACCGAAGCCGATGTCGCACGCGCGGTTCTGGACGCGACCACGGCACAGGCCGCAGAAAAATTTCTGCAGGAGGTTTTTTGGCGGACCTATTGGAAGGGTTGGCTGGAAATGCGGCCTGACATCTGGGTCAGCTATCGTCGCGAATTGAGGCGCGATCTGAACCGCGTGCAGACAGAGAGCGGCCTGCGCCAAAGCTGGGAAGATGCCTGCAGGGGTGAAACTGGCATCGAGGCCTTCGACCACTGGGCAAAGGAACTTGTGCGGACGGGCTACCTGCACAATCACGCGCGCATGTGGTTCGCCTCGATTTGGATATTCACATTGCGGCTGCCCTGGGCGCTTGGCGCGGATTTTTTCCTGCGTCACCTTCTGGACGGTGATCCCGCGTCCAACACCTTGAGCTGGCGTTGGGTTGCGGGACTTCAGACGCAGGGCAAGCACTACATCGCGCGGATGTCCAACATCTCCAAATTCACGGAAGGCCGGTTTCGGGGCGGCTTTCTGAACACGACCGCGGACCCTTTGGTCGGTCCGTCGCACCCAGAGCCCCGTCAACTGCCAAGGTCCGACATGATCGATGCGTCGCTTCACACAGGAATCTTAATCACCGAAGACGATATGTCGCCCGAACCGTTGGTTGCGGCTGTGAAGCCTGTCAGCGGACTGGCGGTCAAGCTTACCCCTGCCCGATCACCCTTGGCGATCAGCGACGCTGTCTCTCGATTCGTGGATGGCGGCATAGAGGATGTGGCCGGGCGATGGCAAAGCGGGACATGGGCCGGCGTCGTGGAGGGCGATGCGGCCATTGACGGCATTCTAGACTGGGTGAAGTCCAGCGGGATTTCTCAGGTTGTGATGCACCGCCCCATGGTTGGTCCCGTAGAGGACGGTCTGACGGGGCTGGAACAGGCGCTGAACGCTGACGGTGTGGCGCTGGTGCGCGTGATACGCCCAATGGATCAGCAAGCCTGGCCATACGCCACGGCAGGTTTTTTCAAATTTAAGAAACAGATACCGGCGCTACTTGAAGCGCTGTGATTGGCATTGCCCGGTCAAAGGCGTCCAGACCAAGTGTCGAACAAGGCATCGGCCAACGCATCCGGTTTCTGAGCAACCTTCAGGGATGACTTGCGTCCAGAGCGCGCAAATCCATCCAGAACGCCCGGCAAGAACAGCCAAGCCATGACGGCAAACAAGGTGGCACAGAGGACCACTGTCAATCCTGACATCTTCGTTCCTTCCCCAAGGTACGTATGGCAGCGGGCAGCGCGGCCAGAAGCAGACCCGAGCGAAACTCTAGGGAAATTGAGGCGAAAGCTTGGCAGAACGGCAAATTTGTGGCGCTCGCCATGCAATTTGGCAACAGTGGGACGAAAGCCCCTGAAATTAGGTCAGAAATGGAGCAAATGACTTTTCGTCAATGTTCACTTGTTTTTTGGCGTTTCCAGCGTGCGCGGCCGGGCTTGTCGCTGCTGTCGCAGTGCGATTGCAAAGCTAAGCGCCAGTGCCGCCAACATGAACACGGCGAGGCTGATCGTCAGATACATTCGGATTCCCTTCCCTTATGCGAAGGACAATGCCGCAAAGCCCGAAAAGTTCCCGCGGCTCAGGTGTCGCTCAATTCGACTTCGTAGGTCGCGACAGGGAACGTGACGCGGAGGCCATAGTGGTCGTCCGTGTTCTGGATCTCGAGGTTGCCACTCAATTGGCGGCAGAAGGCGTTGATCAGCTGAGAGCCAAGCGTCATGGCGTCGCCGGTATCAAGCGCAGGCTGCAATCGCTCGCCCTTTGAATTCTCAAATATGAATATCGCATCCTCGCCCTTGTTTTGCGACAGACGGGCGACGACGCGCGCGTTTCCGTCTGCGTCACGCCCCATGTACTTCAGAGCATTGGTAGACGCCTCAGCCAGAAGCAGGGCCAGGGGAACGGCTTGATCGGGATGCATCTTCAACGGCGCGAACTCTGCCTCGACTTCGACGTCCGCGCCGCCGGGCAGGCCCAAGTAGAACGTCTGTTGCATGATGTCATTCAACAGTTCGGCAACATTCACGCGCGAGAGTGTTTCGGCCTGATAGATCCGCTGGTGCACTGCGGCAAGGCTGAGAACCCGGTCTTGCAAGCGCTTGACGACGGCGCTTGTCTCGGACGTCCGGCTTTTGCGGATCTGCATGTTCATGATCGAGGCGATAAGTTGCAGGTTGTTCTTCACGCGGTGATGCACTTCGCGCAGAAGAACACTTTTCTCTCGAACGGCATCTTCCAACTCTGCCTCATCGCGCAAAATCGCCTCTGCCATATTGCGGAAGTTACGGTCCATCTCGGTGAATTCCGCAGGCTGGTTTGGGTCCGGTGCCATGTCGGGCATGCGCCGATTCATGGCAAAGCGCCGCATCCGAACACCAAGGCGATGGGTGTGCTGCAAGACCAGCCGGTTGACCGAGACGTAGGCCACACCGAGCGTCGTGATCCACATGAGAATTGGGAAAAGCCAGACCGGGACACCTTGATCGAGGTCTGCCAGAACAAATTCTTTCGGCCAGCTGCTGAGCGCGTAGAGCGTGCCAGCGTAGAGCGGCACAACAACGAAAACGCGGGCATCGCCCGCTTCAGTTGTTGCATTGAAAATAATCGGCTCGTCTGAGGCTAACGCCGCAAGGGAGCGGTTTGCGGGCAATCGGCTCTTCAATGCCTCACGACCGAACCGGCTGCTGAGCAAATCGCCAGAGTGATTGAACAAGAGATTGGCAGAGGCTTCGGAGAAGAGGTCTTCACCGTCTCCGTCTCTGGGCACCAGCGCACGCTGCGCGACAGACAACACGCTGAAGAATTCGGGGCGATCACGGGTTCCGCCCACCGGGGTGCCGATCGTGAGGACGCCGTAGCTGTCGTCTGCACTGACGGTAGCCGAGGCCCATGTCTCGGGCTGTTCCAGCAAAATGCGGATGTCATCGGCTTCGGCGAGCCGAAGTTTTTCACCAACAGAGTTGCAACGCGTCGTGCCATCGCGCGCCATGAGGCCGCCAAAGATCAGGTTCTCACGCGCGTCAATCAGGGTCTGATAGCCGTCGGTGCAGGATGAAAGATCAAAGTCGCCCGCCGTGGCAAGCGCGCCCAAAACCTCTGCCGAGCCAGTGGCTTGGTCGATGGCGCGACGCTGTTCATCAACCGAGGTCAGAACGCGGTTCAGATGTGTTTCCGCGGCCTGCTCTCGCAATTCACGGTTCAGGTTCTGTGTCTGGACAACCGCGATTATTCCGATTGGTGTCAGGACCAAAGTCAAAAAAGTCAGCAGCCTGAACGCTGTCGTGCGCGCGAATTGGCGCCCTATGTCCAATCTGGCAAGCATTCGGATCTACATCGCCGATTTTGCGCTGGAAGAAATGACGGCCATCGTCGCTGGATCCGTCATTTCAAGCTCTTCTCCCTCTTCGAGCTTCATTAGGACAGCCAGCGTCTTGCGCGCGCGGTTTGCCCGACTTTTGATCGTGCCTACGGCGACGCCGCAGGTTTCAGCCGCTTCTTCGTAGGAAAATCCGGTGGCCCCGACGAGGATCAGGGCTTCACGCTGTTCCACTGGCAGTTGGTCGAAGGCACGTTTGAAGTCCTGAAGTTGCAGGCGTCCATCGTGACCTGGTTTCTCGGCAAGACCAGCGGCGAAAACGCCGTCCACATCTGCGACCTCCCGGCGGGCTTTTCGCCGGTTGGAATAGAAGGTGTTGCGCAGGATCGTGAAGAGCCAGGCACGCAGATTTGTGCCTTCCTGGAATTTGTCAAAGTTTGACCAAGCCTTGAC
>CAZMKY010000382.1:0-6913 GCA_964566835.1 uncultured Rhodobacterales bacterium | reverse complement strand
GTTCATGACGATGTAGATCGTCATGTAGACCAGCATCGCCTGGACGCCAAAGGCTGTGCCGGCGGCCAGGCCCATGAGCGCGAAGCCCATGTGGGTGATGGAGGAATAGGCCATCAGGCGCTTGATGTTGGTCTGGCCAATGGCCGACACGGCGCCAAGGAACATCGAAACAACGCTCAGGAAGGCGACGATCTGCTGCCAGTCGCCCACCACTCCGCCGAACGCATCATGCACAACCCGGGCGAAAAGTCCCATCGCCGCCATCTTGGGTGCGGTCGCAAAGAAGGCCGTGATCGGCGTTGGCGCGCCCTCGTAAACGTCCGGCGTCCACATGTGGAACGGCGCGGCAGATACCTTGAATGCAAGACCAGCAGTCACGAAGACCAGACCGAAGAGTAGACCAAGCGGCGTTTCGCCCTGCGCAGCTTCGACAATTCCGGCGAACTGCGTCGTTCCGGAGAAGCCGTAGACAAGGCTGGCGCCGTAGAGAAGCAGGCCCGACGAAAGCGCACCCAGAACGAAGTACTTCAAACCGGCTTCGGTCGACTTCACACTGTCGCGGCGCAAAGAAGCCACGACGTAAAGCGCCAGCGACTGAAGCTCCAACCCCATGTAAAGCGTGATCAGGTCACCGGCAGAGACCATCACCATCATGCCGACCGTCGCCAGCGCGACGAGCAAGGGATACTCAAACCGAAGCAGGTTCCGGCGCGAGAAGTAGCCTTCAGACATCGCCAGAATGGCTGCCGCCGAGAACAAGATGGTCACTTTCGCAAACCGGGCAAATGCGTCGTTGATGAAGGTGCCGTCAAAGGCGCGCATCGTCGTCGACGTGCCCGTGCCGACAAAGAAGCCCAGCACGATGAAAACAGCGACCGTAACCCAAATCATCGGGCGGGCCAGCTTGTCCTGTCCAAAATAGGCACCGATCAGCAACCCGGCCATCGCGAAAACGGACAGCAGGATCTCAGGCAGAGCGGTCATCAGATCGGTCGACATATCAGTGGTCCTCGTTCGCAGCCACGTGGGTGGACGCGTGGAAGTCAGCGGCGGCGGTCTCAACCGTGCCCACGATCTCGCTCACCGCAGGTCCGGTGATGTCGGTCACGAGGCTCGGATAGACACCAAGCAGGATGGTCATGGCGATAAGCGGCGCGAAGATGAACCTTTCACGCGTCGTCATATCGCTGATCGTCTTCAGGCTTTCCTTGATGAGATCGCCCATGACAACCCGGCGGTAGAGCCAAAGCGCGTAAGCCGCGCTGAGGATGACGCCCGTCGCAGCCACGGCCGCGACCCAGGTATTGACCTGGAACATGCCCATCAGCGTCAGGAATTCGCCGACAAAGCCCGACGTGCCGGGAAGCCCGACATTGGCCATGGTGAACAGCATAAAGACCAGAGCATAGACCGGCATCCGGTTCACAAGGCCGCCGTAAGCATCAATCTCGCGCGTGTGCATCCGGTCGTAGATGACGCCAACACAAAGGAAGAGCGCGCCAGAGATGAAGCCGTGGCTCAGCATCTGGAAGATCGCACCATCCAGGCCTTGCTGGTTTGCTGCGAAGATCCCCGCGGTCACATAGCCCATATGCGCGACAGAGGAGTAGGCGATCAGCTTCTTCATGTCTTCCTGCATCAGCGCGACCAGCGACGTGTAGACGATGGCGATGGCGCTGAGCCAAAGAACGAAGTCGGCCAAAAGGTCGGACGCGACCGGGAACATCGGCAAGCTGAACCGCAAGAAACCGTAGCCCCCCATCTTCAAGAGGATCGCGGCCAGCACGACAGAGCCTGCGGTCGGTGCCTGAACGTGCGCATCGGGCAACCACGTGTGCACCGGCCACATCGGCATCTTCACCGCGAAAGAGGCGAAGAATGCGAGCCAGAGCAGCGTCTGCATGCCGCCCAGAATTTGAATGCCCAGAATGCTGAACGTCTCGGACCCGAAGTTGTGCGCAAGCAAGCTTGGGATGTCCGTGGTGCCCGCATCGACATACATCGCGATCATGGCCACCAGCATCAGGACAGACCCGAGGAAGGTGTAGAGGAAGAACTTGAAGGACGCGTAGATCCGGTTGGCACCGCCCCAAATCCCGATGATCAGGAACATCGGGATAAGGCCACCTTCGAAGAAGAGGTAGAACAGCACCAGATCCAACGCACAGAAGACGCCAAGCATCAGCGTCTCAAGCGCGAGGAAGGCGATCATGTATTCCTTCACACGATGGGTCACATCCCAACAGGCCAGGATGACCAGCGGCATGAGGAACGTCGTTAGCATAACAAACAGGACGCTGATCCCGTCGACGCCCATCTTATAGGTCAGGCCAAGGATCCATTCGCCCTCTTCCACGAATTGGAAGTCTGTGTTCGACGGATCGAACTGCGCCAGAACAAAGAGCGAGACGATGAACGTGGCCGTCGTCGCAAAAAGTGCGACGCGCTTGGCGTTCAACTGGGCCGCTTCGTCATCGCCGCGCAAAAACAGCGCAAGGATGCCCGCCGCCAGAAGCGGGATGAACGTGATGATCGAGAGTAGGTTGTCGAGGATCATTATTCAGCTCCACCCGAAAGCGTCATCCAGGTGATCAGGATCGCGATGCCAAGAACCATCGCGAACGCGTAGTGGAAAACATAGCCAGACTGTGCCCGCCCGGCGAGCCGCGTGAAGAACGGAACCACGCCCATGGCCAGCCCGTTGATACCGCCGTCGATGGTGGCCGTATCGCCCTTTTTCCAGAGGAAGCGACCGATGGCCATGGCAGGTTTCACAAAGACCGCGTCGTAAATCTCGTCAAAGTACCACTTGTTCAGCAGGAAGCGGTAAAGGGGCGCCTGGTTTTCGGCCAAAGTGACGTTGAAGCCGAAAGGGATCACCATCAACAGTCCGGCAATCGCAGCACCAAAGATGATCGACAGCCACCACGGGACCGCCGCGACAAGAAGGACGACAGCGGCGACTGCGCCAAGGCCGGGCTTCACCCAAGACGGAATGGACCGGATGTACATCGACAGGGCCAGGCCAAAGCCAAGCAGCATGACGATAAACGGTGAAACCTTGACCCACTTTGGCACGTGGTGTGCATCGTCGATGATGTGGTTGTCAGGTGCGAAGTAGATCGCACCGGTGCCGGGAGGCGGCGTCTCTTTCGCCTCACCATGATCGTCCTCGGCCTTGTCTTCGCTGCCGGCGGCATGCGCAGCACCGGGCAGATAGAGAACCTGTGCGTGTTCTTCACCCTTCGAGATGCCGAACCACTTTTCGACCTTGTGGTGATCGCCGAAGAACGGCTTGTACCAGATCATGCCCGCGAAGATCGCGCCGATGGCCAGAACACCTAGCGGTGCCAGCATGACGTTCGGGCTTTCATGTGCATGTTCGTGCGTGTGCTTGTCGCCCCGTGCCTCACCGTAGAAGGTCAGGAACATCAGGCGCCAAGAGTAGAAGCTGGTCATCAGTGCAGCCAGAACCAGCATGACAAAGGCAAAGCCAGCCATTGAATTCTGCCCCGCATAGGCGCTTTCAATAATCGCATCCTTGGAGATGAACCCCGCAAAGCCCACCGGGAAGCCGATGTAGAGAAGCGGAATGCCGACCCCGGTGATGGCGAGCGTGCCAATCATCATGGCCCAGAACGTCTTGGGCATCTTGTCCTTCAGACCGCCATAGTTCCGCATGTCCTGCTCGTGATGCATGCCATGAATGACGGAGCCCGCGCCAAGAAAGAGCATAGCTTTGAAGAAGGCGTGCGTGAACAGGTGGAACATGGCGACCGGATAAGCGCCGACGCCGGCAGCGACAAACATGTAACCCAGCTGCGAACAGGTCGAATAGGCGATGACGCGCTTGATGTCGTTCTGCACCAGACCGACGGTCGCGGCAAAGAAGGCCGTCATCGCGCCAAGGAAAGTCACGAAGGTTGTTGCCGTCGGCGCAAATTCCATGATCGGCGACATGCGGCAGACAAGGAATACACCCGCCGTCACCATGGTTGCTGCGTGGATCAGTGCAGACACCGGCGTCGGGCCTTCCATCGCGTCTGGCAGCCATGTGTGCAGCAACAGCTGCGCAGACTTGCCCATCGCACCAATGAAGAGCAGGAACGCGATCACTTCCAAGGTTGCCCAATCGCGCCAGAGGAAGCGGATCGTGCTTTCCGCCTCTCCCGGAACTTCCGCGAAGATCGTCGAGAACTCGATGGAATCGAAGACGAGGAAGATCGCAAAGATGCCCAGCGCAAAGCCGAAGTCACCGACACGGTTGACCACGAAGGCCTTGATGGCCGCAGCGTTAGCCGAGGGTTTGCGGTAGTAGAAGCCGATCAGCAGATAGGACGCCAGACCCACGCCTTCCCAACCGAAGAACATCTGCACGAGGTTTTCGGCGGTGACGAGCATGAGCATCGCAAATGTAAAGAACGACAAATAGGCAAAGAAGCGTGCCTTGTAGTGCTCGCCTTCGCGGAAGTTGTCGTCATGCGCCATGTAGCCAAAGCTGTAGAGATGGACGAGCGCCGAGACAGAGTTGATGACAACCAGCATGATGGCCGTCAGGCGGTCAACGCGGATGGCCCAATCCGTGGCAAGCGCACCGGATTCGATCCAGCGGAACAACGTGATGACTTCGGTCTGACCATCGTGGCCCAGAAACACGATCCAGCTGAGGAACGCGGCAAGGAACAGAAGACCCGTCGTCACATATTGTGCGCCGGTTTCCCCGATCACGCGCCAACCGAAGCCGGCAATCAATGCGCCCACAAGCGGCGCGAAGAGGATGATGGTTTCCATCGGCCTCAGCCTTTCATCACGTTGACGTCTTCGACGTCGATGGTTCCGCGGTTGCGGAAGAAGCACACAAGAATGGCAAGGCCAATCGCGGCCTCAGCGGCGGCCACGGTCAACACGAAGAGCGTGAAGATCTGGCCCGAAATGTCGGACAGGTAAGCCGAGAACGCCACGAAGTTGATGTTCACCGCCAAGAGCATCAGTTCGATCGACATCAAGAGGATGATGACGTTCTTCCGGTTCAGGAAGAGTCCAAAGATCCCGATAACAAACAGCGCCGCGGCAACGGCCAGATAGTGTTCAAGTCCGATCATTCCGTCACTCCCTTGAAGGGTGTTCTTGTGCCCAGATGCTGCGGATAAGCAGCTGCGCAAGCGCAGGGCTCCTCCAGCATGGGGGCGATATTGATATCCTGACCTGCCGGCTTCAGGGCCAGGGCGAGGCGTTCAAAGCTGAAAAGCGATGGTGCGGCGCGGAACTCCGTTGCCAGCACTTTTTCCACATCGTCGCGGCGGTCGAACGAGGTCCGGTCGCTGATGCGTTCTTCACGTGCCCGGACGCGCAGCGCTTCGCCTGCGCGGCAGTCCGCAACGATGTAATCGAGATAAACGCCTTCCTGGCTCCACCATTCGGCATAGGCCACGCGGCCTTCGCCCAGATCGCGATGCCCAGCTTCGCCACCATGGCTGACATGGGTCGTCCGCGTGCAGGCCTCCAGCGTCAAAGCCAGAGCCGGGGACGCAAGGACGAGCGCGGTCAATGTGGCGAAGGCAAGCTTCATTCCGACTGCGGCTCCTCTTCCGGGGCTTCGACAGGCTCGGTCGTGTCACCGGTCACCGTGTCCAAAAGCTCGTTCAGCGCCTCATTTGCTTCGCCTGCCTGCTCCTCGACGGCATCGCGGACGGTGCTGACGGCCTCGTCCACCTCTTCCGCCGCACTTTCAAGCGCGTCCGATGCGGCATCGACGGCATCTGATGCGGCTTCTGTTGCCGCGTCGGCAGCATCGCTGACGGCCTCTTCGACGGCGTCCACCGTTTCCTCAACCGTCGTCTCGGCCTCGGTCGCCACGTCTGCCTCAGCTTCCGTCGCTGCAGGCGCTTCCGGCGCAACTTCGGCAACGTCGGCGTCATTGTAGTTCAGCCAGATCGCAACAAGCAGCACACCTGCCAGACCCCAAATCAGGATCCGCCAGATTGCGGTCAAAGTGCCTGTCATCGTTCCGCCGCGCTTTGCCATGACTTAAAGTCCCTGTCCCGGCTTCACGTCTTTCATGACCAGCGCCTTGGCGGGATCACGGTACATCTGCTCCAACACGTTCTGGCGTTTGACGTCAGAGCGGTGGCGCAGCGTCAGAACAATCGCGCCGATCATGGCCACCAGAAGGATCAGGCCGGCCAGCTGGAACATCAGGAAATAACGGTCATAAAGCAGGAGGCCGATGGCATAGGTGTTGTGCACGCCTTCCATCGCGGTTGCATCGGGCGTCGCAGATACCTCGACCCCTTCGGCTGTTTCCCAAACGCCAAAGGCGAGGCCCAGCTGCATGATCAGCACCACGCCAATCAGCAACGCTACAGGCATGTACCGTGCCATTTCGGCCTTGAGCTCTGCGAAGTCGACGTCAAGCATCATGACAACAAAGAGGAACAGCACCGCGACGGCGCCGACATAGACAATGACCAGCAGCATGGCGACGAATTCTGCGCCCAGCATGACAAAGAGGCCTGCCGAGGACAAAAACGCCAAGATAAGCCAAAGGACGGAGTGCACCGGATTTCGGCTGATCACGGTGAACAGCCCCCCGGCGATGCAGCCCACGGCAAATAGATAGAACGCGAAGACGCTCATGCGTCGCCCTCCTCTGTGTCATCCATGACAGAGCTTGCAAGCTCCATCGCCTTCGACATGGCCGGGACGCCCGCAAAGACACCCATCACGGCAATGGCCTCGGCTATTTCCTGTTTCGTGGCACCCGCCTCCAAGGCGTGGCGTACTGTCAGTCTGACTTGCGCTTCGGCCTGTGCGCCAAGCATCGTCAGCGCCCCCAAGGTCAAAAGCAGACGGGTTTTGGAATCGAGCCCTTCAGGCTTGAAGGTCTTGCCCATTACCGTTTCCATCACCTCTT
>CAZMKY010000381.1:0-2558 GCA_964566835.1 uncultured Rhodobacterales bacterium | reverse complement strand
CCTATGCAGCAATTGTTCTCATTGGTTAAGCCGCACTGCGGCAGCCGCATGCATCTTCAATGGTAGCTTTGGGCCGTTCTGCGAACCTAACCCACCGAAAGCAGCAATCGCACCAAGGCAGCCTGTGTGCTTACCCCGGTTTTTTCGAACAGCCTTGTCAGATGGGTCCGAGCCGTATTCACGCTGATGCCAAGGTTTTGGGCCGCCCCCTTGAGGCTCTTGCCCAAGGCAATCTCTCGCGCGATCCTCATCTGCCCATCAGAAAGCCCGAAAACGGTCTTTGCAAAGCCAAGGCGCCGGTCCAGAACATGGTCGGGATCAAGCCGAATGAAAGTCAGGCAGTCCTGGATCAATATATGGACGACTGCGATGCCCGCGTCATCGGTCTGACCCAAGATAACTGGATAGTCGGCCGGTCCTCCGGTGTCCCGGGCGAACTTGTGGGTTTCAAACCATCCGTGGTGTTGGGCCGCTTGTGCGATCGCTGCCTGAAGTTCCTTGTCCCAATCGCGGCGGTGGGCCCTGATCCGCCCATGCGAGATCGTCAGGAAGGGATGGTTTTGCAGCGCCTCCAAAATCGCCGGATTGGGCTGGACAATCTGGCCGTTCGGATCGAGCGCCACCGACAGGCCGTTTGGGTTGTTGACCTGCCTGAGCACAAAGGATGAGTAAACGATCTTCCAGTGCCCATTGTGACGCTCAAGGATCAAGGTGTTGAAGCATCTGGTACTGTCGCCGCTTTCGAATATTGAACATGTCTCGAGCACCACCCAGGCTGTGTTGTCTTCCACACTGACCTGCATGTCCCGGTGTTCAAAATCGACCATCTTGTCGATTAGGTCGTCTTGGAAGGCCTTCTTCATATGGGATGAAATTGCGGTCCATCCCCTCACTGCGCTCAGTCCTGCCGTCGACGAAATGTAAACATCGGTTGTCCGGTCGCTGTGTAGCCAGCACTCTTGCCACCCCTCGAAGTCCTGGTGTTGAAAGGCAAGAGTCTCTGCGTGAATGACGGCAGCAATGGCCGCGACCTCGTCCGATCCCGAGTGCGCGGTCTTCTCCGCCACGGATTTCACGTCAGCCATTGATTGTCTCCGTACCCTCGATGGTATCTTGGTCCGTGGAGCCTCGCCAACCCTTTCGAACCTGGCTCAACCGATCAGCGCAGGAACGATTCGGATGCTTTCAATCGTTCCTTCACCGACCCATGCCGAAGGTGGCACGGCCTGAAACCCCTCGGGGACAGACAGCACCCGGATTTCGTCCGGGCAGGGACCCGAGCCAGCCTGTATGCAGATGTCGTTCCGGGTTCGGACGATCTGCCACGAGATCGTAGCGGTTTCCTGTTGTCCCCCATTTCCGGCGAAAGTGACTTCGCGCTCTTGGATTTCGACGTCAGGCACATTGGGACCTGCCAGGCTGTTTCGAAAGATTAAGATCCATCGTCCGTCTATCGCCTTGCTGCCGCTCGCCTGCATCGGTGCCAGTATGACCTCCGGGAAGACGTCTCGCTGTCCCTCATATGGCGTCTTGGCTTGCTGCGACGAAACCCCGCTCGCCGTCGCCATGACTGCTCCGCAGGCAACCGCCATCAGGCAATTCGGAAGCTCCGTCTTTGAGCGGGTCTGGCGCAGTGGTTGTTGTCCAAGTTCTCTGTCTGACATTTTTGTTCTCCGTAGCGACAGCATGCTACGAAGACTAAGCCTGCGATCCTGAGGCGCATGTCACACGAATGGACCACATATCTTGTGGTTTCGATCGACTCTCACTGCACCGTGCATATCGCTATTCCGACGTGATCGTCGGCGCTGCCATGTGCCTCCACGACCCAGAAATCTGCGCAACCACTGTGAACGACATCGATTCAGGCGACGGCCACTGCATCAGAGCAAGCAGCTGAGAATCCGATTAATTCATTTTGCCGTCTTTTCCTCGTTCTTCGTCTACGGCTGGAAATCCCGCTTTGCCGTAAGAAACCGCTGAAACCTGGCACTTGCAACGAACGGCAGCTTAGACTGGCTGCGATGCGGCATCTTGAAGGTCCGTCGAAGGTCCGGAATGGGCCGTTTCTAGCCGGATTGAGCAGTTCGACGGCACAACTCGCTGCGGCCGATCTAATGGCTGACAAGAGCCCAGCCTGTCCAACGCTGAATAATGCTCGCACGTCAGTTTTCAGTTGAAATTGTCTGTTCAAGTAGAACACGATCCCTCTCTTTGCTCGCCTTAGGCCAAAAGGTGTTGTGGTCCCAATCGTAAAACACCTCAAAGGAGGGGATGTTTTTGGGGATCGTGACCCAAGGCTGCTTCGTACCTGTATAGATATGCACGTCTGGAGAGATCTCTTGTGGAGTATCCAGCGTCCCAACCCGAACCCAGCTCGCAAAGCGGTCTTGCATGTAGTGGGTCCAAACCGTTGTTTGGCATTGCGCGCACCGCACCATGATCAGGCCCTTCTCTGACAATGATGGGATCGTCTGCTCAACAGACTTGCCAAAAAGCACCTCGATCCTGTCTGCTTCAATCATCGCGTTGATCGCAAAGGCGCTTCCGGTCTCTCT
>CAZMKY010000380.1:0-3426 GCA_964566835.1 uncultured Rhodobacterales bacterium | reverse complement strand
ACTTCGCGTCCAAGCTTCTGGAAGAGGAACGCATCGCGGTCATGCCGGGCGAAAGCTTTGGACTGGCTGCGGCGGGCCATCTGCGGGTGGCGCTGACAACAGAGGATGACCGCATGACATATGCCCTGAACCGATTGATGGCCTTGGCCGAGCGACTGGCGAGCCAAGCGGCATGAGCGCCTTCCGTGACCTCCACCAGAAAGGTGCGCCGTTTCTTCTGGCCAATGCCTGGGATATCGGATCCGCCAAGGTGCTTGCCGCGCTCGGCGCCAAAGCCATTGCGACTTCGTCGGCGGCCCATGCCTTCACGCTGGGTCGCCCCGACGGCGGCACCGTCACGCGGGACGAGGCGTTGGCCCATGCCCAAGACCTGATCGCAGCTGTCGACGTTCCCGTCTCGGGCGACTTTGAAAACGGCTTTGGCCCCTCACCGGAAGACTGTGCGGAAACCGTGCGTCTGTCGGGCGAAGTGGGCCTTGCCGGCATCTGTATCGAAGATGCGGCTTTCCCGGATGACGCGGCTTATGATTTTGATCTGGCCGTAGACCGCGTGGCCGCTGCCTCGGCCGCTGCGCGTGCGCTGCCGCAAGATTTTGTCTTCTGCGCGCGCGCCGATGGCGTCATGAATGGCCACTACGACATCGAGGAAGCGATCCGACGGATCAAGGCCTTTGACGCCGCCGGGGCCGATTGCCTCTATGTGCCATTGCCCAAAACCATGGACGATCTGGCGCGTGTGATCGCCGCGACCGAGAAGCCCGTGAACGTTCTGGTGGCGGGCCCATACGCCAAGCACAATGCCGATCACTACGCCCGGATGGGTGCAGCGCGGTTGTCGCTTGGCTCTGCTCTGGCGCGGGTCACGCATCGGGCGATGGTCGACGGGGCCGAGGCTGTTCTGTCGGGCGATCTGAGTGTGCTGCAAAACGCAGCATCCGGTGCCAAGATCGACGCGCTTCTTAGCTGAGGCGACCTGCCGCCCCTCTTCGGGGGTGAAAGCCTGCAAAGTCTGTTCTATCTGACGGCCATAAAGGACGCTTGGATGGAACAGACCCAAAAACCGATTGAGCACACGCTTCTGGAAGACGCTTTGGCGTTTCTCTTGGGCACGGCCATGTGCGCCTTGGGCGTCGTCTTCCTGACGCATCTTGGTCTGATCACCGGGCAAACCGCCGGTCTGGCCGTGCTGGGGTCCTACCTGACGGGCTGGAGCTTTGGCTGGGTCTTTTTCGTGGTCAACCTGCCCTTCTGGGTTCTGGCGCTGGTTCGCATGGGCCTTCGGTTCACCATCAAGAGCGTGATTGCCGTGACCATGCTGTCGATCTTTGCCGAAGCGCTGCCGAGTGTCCTTCAATTCGATCAGGTCTCACCGCCCGTGGGCGCAGCACTTGCTGGCGCTTCCATTGGCATGGGCCTTCTGGCGCTGTTCCGACACGGGGCATCGTTGGGCGGGGTCGGTGTGCTGGCGCTTTTCCTACAGGACCGCTTCGGAATTCAGGCGGGCTGGGTGCAACTGGCCTTTGACGTAGCCCTTTTTGGTGCAGCCTTTTTCGCCCTCGATCCGGTCTTGGTCATCTGGTCGCTTCTGGGCGCCGTGATCGTCAATCTGATCGTTGCCGTAAACCACCGCAAAGATCGCTACGTCGGGCGCTGAGCTTTTCGCTGGCCTTGGCCCGCGACCCACGATAAGGCCCGCGAGAAAATAACCTTGAGGCATGGATCATGGATCTCCGCAACATCGCCATCATCGCGCACGTCGACCACGGCAAGACCACGCTGGTGGACGAGCTTCTGAAGCAATCGGGCGCGTTTCGCACGGGCGAGGCCGTGGCCGAACGTGCGATGGATTCCAATGACCTCGAACGGGAACGTGGCATTACCATTCTGGCCAAGGCAACAAGCGTCGAATGGAAAGGCAAGCGGATCAACATCGTGGACACGCCGGGCCACGCCGACTTCGGCGGCGAGGTCGAGCGTATCTTGTCGATGGTCGACGGTGTCGTCCTTCTGGTCGACGCCGCCGAAGGTCCGATGCCGCAGACCAAGTTCGTGACCTCCAAGGCGCTGGCACTTGGCCTGCGCCCCATCGTCGTGTTGAACAAGGTCGACAAGCCGGATGCGGAACCGGACCGCGCGCTGGACGAAGTCTTCGACCTTTTTGCAGCGCTTGACGCGGACGAAGACCAGCTGGACTTCCCGCATCTCTATGCCTCTGGCCGATCTGGTTGGGCCGACGCTTCCATGGATGGGCCGCGCAAAGACCTGTCCGCCCTGTTCGATCTGATCGTGAACCATGTGCCAAGACCACGTCAGGCCGCACGGGCCGACGAAGATTTTCAGATGCTGGCGGTGACACTTGGCGCAGACCCCTTCATCGGCCGCCTTCTGACAGGACGGGTCGAAAGCGGACGGCTGAAGACCGGTGCAACGGTGCAGGCGATCAGCCGGATGGGAGAACGGGTGGAACAATTCCGTATCTCGAAGATCCTTGCCTTCCGCGGCCTCAGCCAGCAGCCGATCGACGAAGCCGTCGCGGGTGACATCGTCTCTATCGCGGGCATGTCGAAGGCGACGGTTGCCGACACCATTGGCGCACTTGCAATTGAAGACCCCCTGCCCGCACAGCCGATCGATCCGCCAACGATCTCGGTCACGTTCGGCATCAACGACAGCCCGCTTGCGGGACGCGATGGCAAGAAGGTGCAGTCGCGGGTCATTCGCGAACGCCTGATGAAAGAGGCCGAGACCAACGTCGCCATCAAGGTCAGCGACACGCCCGGCGGCGAAGCCTTCGAAGTGGCTGGCCGCGGCGAATTGCAGATGGGCGTCCTGATCGAAAACATGCGCCGTGAAGGGTTCGAGCTATCGATTTCGCGACCCCGCGTCCTGTTCCGGGAAGAGGACGGTCAGCGGCTGGAACCGATCGAAGAAGTCACGATTGACGTTGACGACGACTATTCCGGCGCGGTCATCGAGAAACTGACCGGTGCCCGGAAGGGTGAATTGCTGGAGATGCGCCCGGCCGGAACCGGCAAGACGCGCATCATCGCGCATGTCCCGTCCCGGGGCCTGATCGGCTATCACGGCGAATTCCTGACCGATACGCGCGGCACGGGTGTTCTGAACCGCGTCTTCCACGGATGGGCGCCGCACAAGGGGGCCATCCCCGGACGTCGTGCAGGTGTCCTGATCTCCATGGAGAACGGCGTCTCGGTGGCCTATGCGCTCTTCAACCTCGAAGACCGGGGCAAGATGTTCATCGGCGCGCAAGAGCAAGTCTACGAAGGCATGATCATCGGCGAGCACAGCCGCGACAACGACCTTGAGGTGAACCCGCTGAAGGGCAAGAAGCTGACCAACGTGCGGGCTTCCGGCACGGACGAAGCGGTGCGCCTGACGACGCCTGTCACGCACAGCCTTGAAGAA
>CAZMKY010000379.1:0-5072 GCA_964566835.1 uncultured Rhodobacterales bacterium | reverse complement strand
TTTCCAATGACTTGGATTCGAGCGAGACCCTAGAATTTCGTTTGCGCTTCCACTAGGGGCTAATTCAAAAGGGCGCTGAACGCGCGTCGCATTTCGGGAGGATTCTATGGGACGATTGGCGGGAAAAACCGCGCTTGTGACAGCGGCCGGACAAGGCATTGGACGCGGCGTGGCCGCGAAGTTTGCAGCCGAAGGTGCGTCGGTTGTGGCGACCGATATCAGCGAAGCGTTGCTTCAGGAATTATCATCTGAGTCAGGTGGTTCCATAAAGACGTTGATGTTGGATGTGAGGCAGGATTCTGCTGTCGAAGGCGTCTGCGCCGAGGTGAGACCGGACATCCTGTTCAACTGTGCGGGCTTTGTTCACCATGGCACGATCCTCGACGTGTCAGATGACGAATGGGATTTCGCATTTGATCTGAATGTCCGGTCGATGCTGCGAACGATCCGTGGATGCCTGCCGCATATGCTGGAGCGTGGCACAGGATCAATCATCAACATGTCTTCTGCGGCATCCTCGATCATCGGTGCGCCAAATCGCTTCGTCTATGGCACCACCAAGGCCGCCGTAATCGGTCTGACCAAGTCGGTGGCCCGCGACTACATCACGACAGGCGTGCGCTGTAATGCAATCTGCCCCGGCACGATCGACAGCCCGTCCCTGCATGACCGCCTGCGGGCCACAGGGGACTATGAACAGGCCATGAAGGACTTTGTGGCCCGTCAGCCCATGGGCCGCATCGGCACGCCGGATGAAATAGCCGCGCTGGCCACATACCTCGCGTCGGATGAGAGCGCATTTACCACCGGGCAAGCCTGCGTCATTGATGGCGGCTGGTCGGGATAACTTGAAGATCGGAAGGTAAGCCTATGGCTAAAAAGCAGATTGACGATCTCAGATCCCGTCAGTGGTTCAACAATCGCGACGATCGGGAAATGACCGCGCTTTATGTGGAGCGGTATCTGAATTACGGCTTCACACGCGAGGAATTGCAGGGCGGAAAGCCGATCATCGGCATTGCCCAGACCGGCAGCGATCTGAGCCCATGCAACCGTCACCATCTTGAACTGACCAAGCGCTTGCGGGATGGCATCATCTCGGCTGGTGGTTCCGTCATCGAGATCCCGGTTCACCCCATTCAGGAGACCGGCAAGCGCCCGACGGCCATGCTGGACCGCAACCTTGCCTATCTGTCGCTGACAGAGACGTTGTTTGGCTATCCGATCGACGGTGTTGTCCTGAACATTGGCTGCGACAAGACCACGCCAGCGCTTCTGATGGCGGCCGCGACCGTCAATATTCCGGCCATCGCGTTCTCGGTTGGCCCGATGCTGAACGGCTGGTTCCGTGGCGAGCGCACGGGGTCTGGCACAATCGTCTGGAAAGCGCGCGAGTTGCACGCGGCCGGTGAAATCGATGATGACGGCTTCCTTGATCTCGTCGCGTCCTCGACAGTTTCCACCGGTTACTGCAACACGATGGGCACGGCGACGACCATGAACTCCCTCGCCGAGGCCTTGGGGATGCAGTTGCCGGGAAGTGCCGCGATTCCAGCGCCTTACCGCGAGCGTGGCCAAATGGCCTACCGGACCGGACAGCGCATCGTCGATATGGTCTGGGAAGATCTCAAGCCGTCCGATGTCATGACCCGCGAAGCGTTTGAAAACGCGATCGTCATCAATTCGGCCATCGGTGGATCGACGAATGCGCCGATCCATCTGAACGGCATCGCGCGGCATCTGGGTGTGCCTCTGAACAATGATGACTGGCAGGATCTGGGGCACAAGGTGCCGTTGTTGGTGAACCTCCAGCCTGCCGGGGAATACCTGGGCGAGGATTATCACAGGGCAGGTGGCGTCCCGGCGGTCATTGGGGAGCTGCTGGAGGCGGGCATGGTCCCGCACCCTGACGCCATCACCGTGAACGGCAAGTCCTTGGGCGAGAACTGCAAGGACGCGCGGTCGATCACGCCAGAGGTCATTCGCCCCGTGGCAGACCCCTTGAAGGCGAATGCCGGGTTCATCAACCTCAAGGGCAACCTGTTCGACAGCGCCATTATGAAGACCAGTGTTATCAGCGCCGAATTTCAACAGCGTTATCTGGAAAATGAAAACGATCCCAATGCGTTCGAAGGCAAAGCTGCGGTGTTTGATGGCCCCGAGGATTACCATGCACGCATTGATGACGAAAGCCTCGGACTGGATGAAAACACCATTCTGATCATGCGAGGCGCAGGTCCAATCGGATATCCGGGTGGCGCGGAAGTTGTGAACATGCGTCCGCCGTCTTACCTTCTGAAACGCGGCATTCGGGCCTTGCCTTGTGTTGGCGATGGCCGGCAGTCCGGCACGTCCGGATCGCCATCGATCCTGAATGCCTCGCCAGAGGCTGCAGATGGCGGCGGCTTGGGCCTTGTCCAGACGGGCGATGCGATCCGCATCGATCTGAACGCCTGCACGGCCGACATGCTGGTCAGCGAAGAGGAGCTGGCCGCGCGCCGGGCCGCTTTGCCGGACAATCCTTACGCTCCGGAAAGCCAATCCCCATGGCAAGAGCTCTTCCGCGAGAAGGTAGAGCCGTTCTCGGAAGGCATGACGCTTCGCGGGGCAACGGCTTACCGCGGCATCGCCGCCAAGCACAAACCAAGAGACAATCACTGATACGCCACAGGGCAAAGACGAGGAATTGATATGAAACTAGTTCGTTACGGCGATTTGGGTGCCGAGAAGCCGGGTATGATCGACGCTGGCGGCACGCTGCGCGACCTTTCGGGTGAGGTCAGCGATATCTCGGGTGCAGTTCTGGACGAAGCGTCGCTTGCGCGTCTTGCCAGTCTTGACCCGGACAATCTGCCTGCCGTTGATGGCGATCCCCGCATGGGCTGCCCTGTGGCCTTCACGCCCACCAATAAGTTCATGTGCATCGGTCTGAACTTCACGGACCATGCTGAAGAGACGAACAACCCGATTCCGGAACACCCGATCCTGTTCATGAAGGCCAATTCGGCCATCACTGGCGCCAATGACGACATCATGATGCCCCGTGGGTCCACCTCTACGGACTGGGAGGTCGAGCTGGGTGTCATCATCGGCAAAGCGGCGAAGTACGTCGATGAGGCGGACGCGCTGGATTACGTGGCAGGCTATTGCGTCTGCAATGACGTCAGCGAACGTCATTTCCAGAACCACCTGACCGGTCAGTGGACCAAAGGCAAATCACCGGACACGTTCGGTCCGACGGGACCTTGGCTCGTCACAAAGGACGAAGTGGGCAATGTGCAGGAACTGGACATGTGGCTCGACGTCAATGGTGAGCGTCGCCAAACCGGCAACACACGCACGATGATTTTCACGGTCGCCCAGATCGTCAGCCATCTGAGCCAGATGTTCACCCTGCAGCCGGGTGACATCATCTCTACCGGGACACCTCCGGGCGTCGGCATGGGCATGAAGCCAGAGCCTGTCTACCTGAAGAAGGGCGACGTCGTTGAAGTCTTCATCGAAAAGCTTGGCCTGCAGCGCCAGAAGGTAGGCCAGGATGCCTAAGGTCTTTGCACTTGGTGCGGTCAGCGAACACATGCGCGCGCGCCTCGCGCCGCATGCAGACATCGTGGATGGCGATCTGGGGGATGAGCCCGTCGACGCCATCCTGATGGTCGGCCACACAACGCTCGATGCCGATCTGATGGATCGGATGGATGGATTGAAGCTGATCTCGAACTTCGGGGTGGGCTACGACACGATCGACGCCAAGGGGGCGGCGGAGCGTGGCATCATGGTCAGTCACACGCCCAATGTCCTGAACGAAGAGGTTGCCACGACCACCATGCTCTTGATGCTGGCGGGGTATCGGCAGCTTTTGCGGGATGACGCCTATGTTCGTGCTGGCCGGTGGGAAGCTGAAGGCAATGCCCCACTGACCAGAAGCGCAGACAATCGAAAAGTCGGGATTTTGGGGCTTGGACGCATCGGTGAGGCCATCGCGCAAAAGATGCAGGCGTTTAACGCCGACATCTCTTATCACAGCCGGTCCCCGAAGGACGTCGACTATCGCTACTACGATAACCTCGTCGACATGGCGCGGGACGTGGAAGTGCTGGTCGTCATTACACCCGGCGGCGCCGCGACCCGGCATATGGTCAACGCAGAGGTGCTGGAGGCCCTTGGTCCGGATGGCATGTTGATCAATGTTGCGCGCGGAACTGTCGTGGACGAAGCCGCCCTTATCGACGCTTTGCAAAGCGGGAAGCTGGGTTCGGCCGGGCTCGACGTGTTCGAGAACGAACCGCATGTCCCCGAAGCGCTGAGGCTCATGGACAATGTCGTTTTGCTGCCGCATGTCGGGTCGGGCACGATTGAGACGCGTCAGGCGATGGCCGATCTGGCGGTCGACAACGTCATCTCTTTCTTCGAGAGCGGAAAAGCGATCACGCCGGTTCCGGAGTGTCAGGACCTCTGATGTCGAAGATCGTTTCGGTCGTCCCGCGTCTGTTTCATGTGCCTTTGGACGAGGTGCTGGTCGATGCCAAGCACGGCGACCACACGCATTTTGAACTGATCACGGCGACCGTCACGCTTGAGGATGGCCGTGAAGGCACGGGCTATACCTATACTGGCGGCAAGGGCGGCTATGCCATTGCCGCCATGATCAAGCATGATCTGGCACCTTTTCTTGGCGGCCAGTCCGCTGACGATGTTGAAGCCCTCTACGAGGCCATGGGATGGCACGTCCACTACGTTGCTAGGGGCGGAATTGCGTCCTTTGCCATTTCTGCCGTGGATATTGCGCTTTGGGATCTGCGCGGTCTGGCCAGCGGCCAATCGCTTCGCGAAATGGCGGGCGGCGCGTCAGACCGTTGCAACGCCTATGGCGGTGGCATCGACCTTGGCTATTCCGTCGAGAAGCTTGTCGCGAACTGCAAGGGCTACCTTGCGGCCGGTGCGGGTGGCGTGAAGATCAAGGTCGGCCAACCGACGCTGGAGGAAGACATCGCACGGGTTGCGACGGTGCGCGAAGCGATTGGGGCAGGGGTGCCCTTTGCCGTCGATGCCAACTACTCCATGGATGAAGA
>CAZMKY010000378.1:0-2626 GCA_964566835.1 uncultured Rhodobacterales bacterium | reverse complement strand
TGCAGAATGTCGGCCACATCTTTCAATCGCCCGGCCCGATCTACGAACCGGGGGGGCGCGGACCGGATTGGTGGCGCTTTGGCCGTTTCCTCAGGGCGATCGGGCTTGGCGCTGGCGACGTTGTGCAGAACACGTTTTCTTATCACTTCACCCCCGCAGGCATGATGTTCGACAGTGCCGCCTTGGCCGTCGGCGCCTCGGTCTTTCCGGCCGGTCCGGGCCACACCGCGCAACAGGCTGAGATTGCCGCGCAGATCGGCGCCACGGCTTACGCGGGTACGCCGGACTACTTGATGGCCATTCTCGACAAGGGCGCAGAGATGGAGTTCGATCTGTCCCGCATCCAAACCGCCGCCGTTTCAGCCGGACCCCTCTTCCCGCAACTTCGCCAAGACTATTCTGACCGGGGCATTCTCTGCCGCCAGTGTTATGGCACGGCGGACGCGGGTTTGATTGCTTACGAAAGCAAGGACAGCACAGAAGGCATGATCGTCGACGAAGACGTCATACTGGAGATCGTTACGCCTGGCACGGGTGATGTCGTCGAAACCGGGGAAATCGGCGAAGTTCTGGTGACGGTACTGAACCCTGACTATCCGCTGATCCGGTTCTCAACCGGGGACCTCAGTGCGATCCTGCCGGGCGTCAGCCCTTGCGGGCGCACCGGACCACGGATTGTGGGCTGGCGGGGCCGTGCCGATCAGGCGACCAAGGTGAAGGGCATGTTCATTCGCCCTGAACAAGTCGCCCGGCTGGTTGCGCGTCACGAAGATGTCGACCGCGCCCGCGTCGAAGTCAGCCGCAATGGCAAGGGCGACGAAATCCTCGTTCGGTTAGAGACATCCGGCGTGAACACGTCTGACTACGAGGCGTCCATCGCGGAGGTTCTTAAGCTTCGCGCAACGGTCGAACTTGTCGCAAAAGGCACCCTGCCCCGCGACGGCACAGTAATCGCCGATCTTCGTCCTCAAGGGGAATAGGCTTCATGTCTGATATCGTTATCGCGGGTGCTGCCCGAACGCCAATCGGTGGATTTCAGGGTGCGCTCTCCAGCCTGCCGGCACCGGATCTCGGGGCCCATGCGATCAAGTCCGCGCTTGGCGATGCCGGGCTCGGGCCAGAAGTTGTGAATGAAGCCCTGATGGGCTGCGTCTTGCCAGCGGGTTTAGGCCAAGCCCCGGCCCGACAGGCCGCGCTTGGGGCCGGGCTTGATTTCGACGTGCCATGCACAACGGTGAACAAGGTCTGCGGATCCGGCATGAAAACGGCAATGCTGGGGATGGATCAACTCCGCCTCGGCGATGCGGATGTCGTTGTCGCTGGCGGCATGGAAAGTATGTCCCGCGCGCCATATCTTTCGGAAAAAATGCGCGCCGGTGCACGCCTCGGTCACGCAGCGATGAAAGACCATATGTTCCTCGATGGTCTCGAAGATGCTTATGACAAAGGTCGCCTGATGGGCAGCTTCGCGGAGCTGTGCGCGGAGCACTATCAGTTCACGCGGGACGCGCAGGATGAATACGCTCTCGCGTCCCTGTCCAATGCCCTGAAAGCGCAGGAAGCCGGCCACTTTGATCGTGAGATTGCCGCTATGACACTCAGCACGCGCAAGGGTGACGCAACGGTCTCGGCAGACGAGCAGCCACAAAGCGCGCGGCCCGATAAAATCCCGACGCTGAAGCCCGCGTTCAAGCCCGATGGCACCGTGACGGCGGCGAATGCCTCTTCGATCTCGGATGGTGCCGCCGCTCTGGTATTGGCACGGACAGAAGCTCTGGAGGCAATGGGCGGCGCACCTCGCGCACGCATTCTCGGCCATACGACCTTCGCTCAGAAACCGGAGTGGTTCACGACCGCCCCCATCAATGCCGCGCGACGCTTGCTGGACCGCGTCGGCTGGAGTGTGGGTGATGTCGATCTCTGGGAGGTGAACGAGGCCTTTGCCGTCGTCGCCATGGCCTTCATGCGTGAACTGGGCCTTCCGCGAGATATCGTGAACGTCAACGGCGGGGCCTGCGCGTTGGGACACCCCATTGGGGCGTCAGGCACGCGCATCATCGTCACGCTTCTGAACGCGTTGGAGACCCGCGGGCTAAAGCGCGGTGTCGCGGCCATTTGCCTTGGCGGCGGCGAAGCAACGGCCGTGGCCATCCAACGGATCTGAGACCCATGAAGATCGGACAAGACACCCCTGCCATCGTCACGGGAGGCGCGTCCGGCTTGGGCCGCGCCGTCGCTGAAATCTTGAGTGCGTCCGGCGCACCCGTCACTATTCTGGACATGGATCCAGACAAGGGCGGAGAGACGGCAGAGACCCTCGGAATCGGATTTCAACAAGCGGACGTTACAGATTCCGGAAGCGTGGCCGTTGCCTTGTCAGCGGCGCGGACAGCCCGCGGTCAGGAGAGGATTTGCGTCAACTGCGCCGGCATCGCCCCGGCCGCCAAGACGGTCGGTCGATCCGGTGCGCATGATTTTTCGCTGTTTCGGAAGGTGATCGACGTCAATCTGAATGGCAGCTTCAACGTCGCCAGCCAGTCTGCCGCGGGTATGGTTGATGAGGGCCTTTCCGGCGTGATCATTCACACCGCTTCAATTGCTGCATTTGAAGGACAGATCGGCCAGG
>CAZMKY010000377.1:0-1754 GCA_964566835.1 uncultured Rhodobacterales bacterium | reverse complement strand
CGATGTCAGACGTGAACGGGCCCGTCGCATCAAGCAGCAGTCGTCCCTCGGGCCCTTCTGCCAGGATATCGAACGACAGAAGAACTGGACCGATTTGGGCATTCGCAAAGGCGATGTCGATTGGATTCAGCTTCAGATCATCACTTGGATATTCTGCGCTACCGGTTGCGCGAATTGAACCCGATGAAAGCGACCTGACAAGGACGCGGGTGCCTTGCCGCTCGAGCTTAATGGCGCGGGTCGCGATCTCGGTGCCGGCCAGCGAAATCGCGTCCGCCGGATACCGTGCCACCTCGGCGGACCAGACCAGCGTCCGATCGAAAACCCCCGTGGGCAGCGACAGGTAATGCTGTCCGTCTTTCGCGAAGATCTGGACAGGTCCGTCGCGGACGTCTGCGCCTGAGATGATATCCTCATAGTCCGGACTTGGCTGAGTAGACGCAGTCGTAGGCAGAAGGAAGAGAGCGATGAAAGCAGTCGCCAGGACGGTTTTCATGGAGATTCCTGATAAGCATGAACTTTCGTCATCAATCGAGACTAGGCTGCGCAACCATAGCTTGAAAAGACAAAATTTGGACTGACCCCTGGTCGCCCGGCTCTGGTGTTCATATTGACGGTCTTTCCGTAGTTTTCAGGAGACCTTCGCAATGCGCTTCTGACATCAAATTCTCAGTGTCAGGTATGAAAGGACTCCCGGCACCAATGCATTTCAATCAGCGACTTATTTTGATCGCTTGGAGACGGATTGCCCGTGTGCTTCTGAATTGCGGCACGAGATGCAGCCATGAGCGGCAGCTTTGTGTCGGTTATTGCCTACGGAGCGATCGCGGCCATCGGCAGCTTCGTCCGCAGAGCGGTCGTCCGCCAATTTCAGATGCTGCAAGATGAACGAACGTCTGGATTGGCAGCTTGAACAGAGAGTCCGATGTTCTATCCGAATCTATTCTGGGCAGCCGTGCGACTTTGGTTGCCCGATGTCACATCGATCTAGCCGAATGTCACAGCGACGGTTCTTTCCCCTCATAGAATCAATGGCTTGCGTCGTTGGGTTGTCACGCCTGCTATATCACTGACCACATCAATTTTTGACGCAAAAGCCGACCATGATTGTCAGAAGCGGACCGAAGGATCGTGCGCCGCAAAGAGGCAATGAGGTTGACGATGGCGAAGCTTACACAGGAGCAACTAGCAAGACGCTGGCACATGTCGCCGAGGACATTGGAGCAGTGGCGCTGGCTAGGGAAAGGACCGAAGTTCCTGAAGATCGGCGCCCGGGTTCTCTACGACGAAGATGTCGTGGAGGACTTTGAGAACGGGCGGGTCTGCCAGAATACGAATGGACCTATCCCAAAGGAGGGTGCGTGATGGCAAAGCGTGTCCCATTCTGGAAAATCAAGACACATCGTCTGTACACACCTTTCGAGGCCGCCAACGTCCTGGGTGTGCACCGGCAGACAGTCATCAGGTGGATCAGGCAACACGGCCTCAGGGCGGATACGAGCAAGAAGCCCTGGCTGATCGAAGGTCGTGATCTACGCACGTTCCTTGGTGCGCGTCAGGCAAAGAGGAAATGTAAACTCGCCCTGCATTCATTCTATTGCTTTGGTTGCCGTGACGCGCGCAATGCCGCGGCGAAGATGGCCGACTACACTCAGCAATCCGCGACCGGGGGCATGCTGACGGCGATCTGTGAAACCTGCCAAACCATCATGCACAAGGCGATCAACCGTGTCGATCTCGAAGGCGTTCGAGCG
>CAZMKY010000376.1:0-2633 GCA_964566835.1 uncultured Rhodobacterales bacterium | reverse complement strand
ACGCGTGAACTGGAAGATACGCCTTCCGTCCGCGGCATGGTGAACTCGATCCCGCACCTCGTGGAGATCGTCGAAGAAAAGGGCTGATCTCGAAGGTCAGTCGAAAGGAAACGCCCCGGCCTGACGGCCGGGGCGTTTTTCGTTCTACAGAAGGCAAAAACCGTCGCCTGCATCATTCTGCCAAAAATACTCAAGGGCCGCGATAGGGCTGGGTGCCCCCTACCAGGCAAGCGCGATCCGGCTCAGGCCATGGAACGGCACGAGTTGCGAATGATCAAAGGACAAGAAGATCGCAGCCATGGTCGCCAGCGCGATCTGTGGCGTCGTGACCGGGGCAAAGAGAAACTTTGCGCGCCGCGGCTGCCAAAGCGCTGCCGTCATGATGACGAAGGTGGCCCCGAGAACGGCCATAGAGATCCAACGCCCCCAATCGCGCGCCATGTAGAAGACCGGGGCCAGCACGACGAATGCTGCAAGGCAGCCAAGGATCATCCACGTTTTCCGCTTGGAGGCCGCCACGGCAAAAAGGAGAGGTGCGGCGGCCAATGCGAAGGCAAAGGCGAGGTCCGTCGGCCCGGCGATATCCATCAGGCGACCGACGGTCTCCGGATTGGCCGCAAAGCCCTTGTCCAGCCACGCGATGATGCCAAGACAGAAGATATCGCTGTCTGTATGCGCCATCAGAGGCGCACACATCCCGCCGGTGTCATCCACGGCGACATACATCAGTGCAAAAACCATGCCCAGGAAAGCGATCGAGATCATGATGGTCGTCCAGATCCATGGTCGATCAGGGTCATTTGTGCGCAGGAAGCCAATCAGCAGGAGGAAGGGCAGGAAGAACACATTCACTTCATGCCCGACAACGGCCACGGCATAGATGACAGCCGAGGCGAAGAATGCGCGGGGCGCGTTTCTGTCGATCATGAGAACAACGGCGGCGAGATATCCCAGCGTCTCTTTCCTGCCGAAGGTTCCGGGGTCGACCCCCCAATAAATGACGCCTAGCGGCGCCATCAGAAGGATCGCCAGTCGCGCCGGGCGCCCGACCCTGAAGAACGCGATCAAGAGCGCACCGGCGACTGCAAACACCATGCTAAGCTGCAGTGTGTAGACGAAGGATAAGGCATTGATCGACAGCAGGTCTGAAAGCCAAAGGATGGCTTCACCAATGCCACCCCGCCTGACGACGCCGGAACCGTAGTTGACCAGCCAATCGGCGGTCTGCCACGGCCCGCCACCGCGTGCGACATCGAAGCGGATACGCGCAATGACAAGGAACATCGTGACCGACCACAGCAGAATGAGGATCAGCGTGGGAATGACCCTGTCCTGCGTTCCGTCCAAATGGGGCAAGGCAAGTCTGTCCGACCGGTCTTTGCGATGGGTCACGTCGTCCTGCTCCTGATGCGACTGTTTCCGTATCGTGACCTGTCACTGCTTTATGTGGCTGATTTGAGGCGATGCTGGGATATTCTGACGCCTCTGGGCCGCGTGTGAGCCAGTGCTTGTGCCAGATTAGCGTCTTGCACTCTTACGTCCTGCCGACTATACGCCGCCGGTGGCCGGACAATCTGGCCGCGAAAACCTTATCAGAAACGCCGTGTGCCTCGTTCCCGTCGCTGGGTGAGGTCCTCCGGCAAGGAGAAGCGACATGAAATTGAATGAACTCCGGGACAATCCCGGTGCAGCCAAAAAACGTATGCGCGTGGGCCGTGGCCCGGGCTCCGGCAAGGGCAAGACCGCTGGCCGTGGTATCAAGGGTCAGAAGTCGCGTTCGGGTGTGGCCATCAATGGCTATGAAGGCGGCCAGATGCCGCTTTATCAGCGTCTGCCGAAGCGTGGCTTCAACAAGCCGAACCGCAAGCAGTACGCCGTCATCAACCTTGGCCTGATCGAGAAGTTCATCGAAGCTGGCAAGCTGGATGCAAAAGCCGAAATCAATGAAGACGCTCTGGTCGCTTCCGGCCTCGTGCGTCGTAAGAAGGACGGCATCCGCGTCCTCGCCAAAGGCGACGTGACCAGCAAGCTGAACCTCACCGTTACCGGCGCTTCTGCCGCGGCGAAAGAGGCCGTCGAAAAGGCGGGCGGCTCGCTCACGATCACGTCGGCGCAAGCGGCCGAGTAACGCCTTGTGGGCAGCGGCGTCGCTGCTTACATCGTTAGGAACGTTTTCCAGCGCCGCCGACCGGGAACGGACGGCGGCGCGTTGTTTAAGAGAGACCGGGAATGGCATCTGCAGCAGAGCAAATGGCGGCCAACGTCAGTTGGGGCACCCTCGGCAAAGCGGTTGAGCTGCGCCAGCGCATCCTTTTCACCATCGGATTGCTAATCGTTTACCGTGTCGGCACCTATATCCCGGTGCCGGGCATCGACATTGCCCAGCTGAGACAGTTCTTCGATAGCGCTTCGGCTGGTCTTGGCGGTGTTCTGAACATGTTCACCGGCGGTGCGATCAGCCGCATGGGCATCTTCGCGCTGGGCATCATGCCTTACATTTCGGCCTCGATCATCATTCAGCTTCTGGCGTCCATGTGGCCGCCGCTGCAGCAGTTGAAGAAGGAAGGCGAACCCGGTCGCCGCAAGATCGCGCAATACACGCGCTACGGCACCGTCGCACTGGCCACGTTCCA
>CAZMKY010000375.1:0-1612 GCA_964566835.1 uncultured Rhodobacterales bacterium | reverse complement strand
TGATCACCAAGGACGGCGCCGACAAAAGCCGCCGACAAGACCGCCCAAAGCTCCATATCGCCCGATGCAACAAAGGCTCCGCCAGACAACATGAGAAGAGACGTCGGCACAGGAAGTGCCAGACAAGAAAGGAATGCCGCGGCAAAAATTGAGTAAACGCCGCAGGACGAGATGAAGGAGAACAGGAACTCAGTCATTCCGGCTCTCCAGATGAGCCGCAATGACACTTTCGACAAGGGCGATGATCTCGGCTTCCGATACACCCTTCTCTTCAGCGATCTCTGCGAGCCGTATGGGTCCGCGTGGCAAATCGCGTGGCAGTTCCAGTGCGTCCCACAGTGTGCCAGGTGGCAGCCCCCAACTGCGGCTGACGTAGCGCGGCGTCATCCACGCCGCGACTGGGGCATGCCGCTCAAAGCGCGCCGGCGGATCAAACAGAAAAACGGCCGTTCGAACGCCAAAGGCCGTCGAAGCAATAAGTGCCACCGCCAAGAGTACCGTGGCAAACGGCGCAGCCCGCCAGAATGTCTTGATCCGAGAGAGCACGCGCCTCTGCCTTAGCCTTCCGAAATTTGAAACTCTGCCTCACCGAGGTGCGGCTTTTTAAGGTTCTCAGCCGTCGCGACAGCGCCAAAGGACAGGGCCAGAAGGACAACGAAAGAAACAACAGGGAGCCACTGGATACGCATTTCACACCTCAAGCTTTCTAGGTTTCAATGCATGAACGCACGAGACCGCAGAATCCGTCGGTGGAACTTGAACTTTTTCAGCCCCAGTACCGGCGAAGGAAATCTAGCCAGTTCTGCCCCATGATCTTGGCAAGCAAAACCTCGTCATAGCCATGCGCTCGCATCCGGTCTGCGAAGGCAGGAAGATCGCCGCAAGACGTCAGACCGCGCGGCATGGGCGCACCGTCGAAGTCCGACCCAAGCCCCACGGCATCTTCGCCCGCATGTTCAAGCATATGATCGAGGTGACGCATGATCGCCTCGGCTGCTCGGTCAGGGTCGTCCCCACCGCTCGGGTCCAGAAACACGGTCCCGTAGTTCAGCCCGACCATTCCGCCCGACTGGCCAATGGTCCTTAGCTGGTCGTCCGTCAGGTTGCGCGCGCTGGGTGAAATGCTGTGCGCATTCGAATGGGTCGCCACCACTGGCGCCCCATACTCCGCCGTGTCGTAGAACCCCTTGAGCGTCAGGTGGCTCATATCAACGACAATCTTCTTGGCGTGACAGGCCTGCACCAGACGTTTTCCGGCCTCGGTCAAACCGGGGCCGGTGTCACCATCGGACGGAAACCGGAACGGCACACCATGCCCGAAAATGGTTGGGCGGCTCCAGACCGGGCCAAGGGATCTGAGGCCCAGATCATAGAGGCCATCCAGAACCTCCAGATCGGAATCAATCGCCTCGGCACCCTCAAGATGCATGACCGCAGCAATCCGTCCTGCCGCCAAGGCGTCGTCGATGTCCGCGGCCGTCCGGCATAGGGCCAAGTCGCCTGCCGCATCCAGATCGTGCAGCACCTGCGCCTGTTCCTTGACCACCCGCAAAGCCCGCGCCGGTTCAATTTCTGATGGCAAGGGCACATCGTAGGGCGGACTACCGAAGAC
>CAZMKY010000374.1:0-4944 GCA_964566835.1 uncultured Rhodobacterales bacterium | reverse complement strand
ATGGAGGACAAGATGCAGGAAGTAAGCGCCAAGCACGGGTTGACCTCGGCCCCGACACCGGTCGGAACGGTTGAGGGGTATATGCCGGGGTTCGGGAATGACTTTGAAACCGAAGCACTGCCCGGTGCGCTGCCGCAGGGCATGAACAGCCCGCAGAAGTGCAACTATGGTCTTTATGGCGAACAGCTTTCCGGGACGGCCTTTACGCATGAGCGGCCAGAGCGCACGTGGTGCTATCGCATCCGTCCATCGGTCAAACATTCGCACCGCTACGCCCGGATTGATCTGCCATACTGGAGATCGGCGCCCTTGGTGGATGCAGATGTCGTCTCGCTTGGGCAATACCGCTGGGATCCGGTGCCGCACTCGGACACGCCGCTGACGTGGTTGACGGGGATGCGGACGATGACGACTGCGGGCGATGTGAACACGCAAGTCGGCATGGCCAGCCACATCTACCTCGTCACCGAAAGCATGGTGGACGAATACTTCTTCTCAGCCGACAGCGAATTGCTGGTTGTGCCGCAAGAAGGGCGCTTGCGGTTTGCGACCGAGCTGGGTGTCATTGATGTTGCACCGCAAGAAATCGCGATCCTGCCGCGCGGGCTACTGTATCGCGTGGAAGTGCTGGAAGGACCCTGCCGTGGATTTGTGTGTGAGAACTACGGCGCCAAGTTTGAACTGCCGGGCAGGGGGCCGATCGGGGCCAACTGCATGGCGAACCCGAGGGATTTCAAAGCCCCGGTTGCGGCCTTTGAAGACAGGGAGGTGCCCAGCCGCGTCGTCGTGAAGTGGTGCGGGCAGTTTCACGAAACCAAGATTGGGCAATCGCCGTTGGACGTGGTGGCATGGCACGGAAATTATGCCCCGTTGAAATACGACCTGAAGACCTATTGTCCGGTGGGCGCGATCCTTTTCGATCACCCGGATCCATCGATCTTCACTGTGCTGACGGCACCGTCTGGCCAACCGGGCGTTGCCAATATCGACTTCGTTTTGTTTCGCGAGCGCTGGCTGGTGGCAGAGGATACTTTTCGACCACCTTGGTATCACAAGAACATCATGTCCGAGCTGATGGGCAACATCTACGGCCAGTATGATGCCAAGCCGCAGGGCTTTGTCCCGGGTGGCGTTTCGCTGCACAACATGATGCTCCCGCACGGACCAGATCAGGCGGCCTTCGAGAAGGCGTCGAACGCAAATCTCGGCCCCGACAAACTGGATCACACCATGTCTTTCATGTTCGAGACCCGCTTTCCGCAGCATTTGACGCCCTTCGCCGGTCACGAGGCGCCACTGCAAGATGACTACATTGATTGCTGGACCAGTCTGGAGAAAAAATTCGACGGCACGCCGGGAAAGAAGTGACGCGACTGCCGTGAATTTGCGCATGAAACGCTTCTGTTGCGAGCCTTAAATATATGAAAAATATTAATAATAATTCATGCTCGCAGCGTGATTGAAAAACATTATGCAACCGGTTGCAATATTTGAGGGTCAAGTTACACTCAATTGCAACAGGGGAGGATTTGCGGCCGTGCGGACTGCTGGCGAACGCTTGCACTATGCGATCAATCACATCACAGCGCCCAAGTTGGGGTGGCGTGATGTGGCGGGCGTTGCGGCTGACCTGGGGTTGCGCGGACTTGAGCTTCGCACTGACCTCGGCCGTCCATTGTTCGACGGAGACGCTCCGTCAGAGGTGAGAGACACATTGGAGGAGATGGGTCTCACACTTTTGGCGCTGGCCGAAGTTTCAGCGTTCAATGATGGCTCGGACAGGGTTCTTTCCGAGACGGCTGAATTGGCGAGTCTGGCCGCGGAAAGCGGCGCCAGGTCTGTGATCTTCATTCCGCGTGTTGGTGGCGCACCGGTGGACTACGATCCGCTGTGCCGCTCGCTTGAGGCCATCAAGCCGATCCTGATGGCGGCTGGCGTGCGCGGCTTGATTGAACCCATCGGCTTCGAGACCAGTACGCTCCGCGACTTTGCCAAGGCGCGTTGTGCAATCGACACCGTCGATGGAGGCGAAACCTTCGGGGTCGTCCACGACACGTTCCACCATCATCTGTCGGGCGGCGGCACGCCGTCAGCGCGTTACGTGGAGCTGATCCATGTCTCTGGTGTGTGTTCCGGCATTTCGGCGCGGGACATGCGCGATGATGATCGCGGGTTCGTGGACGCTGACGATGTACTTGGGAACGCCGCGCAACTGGCCATCCTACGTGCCGAGGGCTGCACGGCGCCAGCTTCGATGGAGGCGTTTTCGCCGTCTGTCCACGCAATTTCTGATCCGCGCGAAGCTTTGCGCGGGTCGTTCGATCGTCTGGAGATCGCATTGAGTGGGGCGATGACCCCGCGCGGTCTTTCGTCGGAAACTGCCCCTTCGGGGGTCCCGGTTTAAGAGAAACGCACGTCCGGGCGTGCATCCAGGGAGGAATCATGAAGAAAATCCTTATCACGACGGGCCTGACCGCCCTGATGTCGACTTCGGCCATGGCTCAGGAAATCGGCGCGACCTTCTCGCGGTTCGACGACAACTGGCTGACCGTTCTTCGCAACGGCATGGCAGAATATGCTTCGACCATCGACGGTCTGTCCTACCAGCAAGAAGACGCAAGCGACGACTTGGCCAAGCAGATTGACCAGGTGAAGAACTTCGTTGCTCAGGGCGTTGACGCCATCATCGTCAACATCGTTGACACCTCGGCAGGCGCCGCGGTTTCCGCTGCTGCGGGCGACGTTCCGCTGGTCTATGTCAACCGCGAGCCGGACAACGTGAACGAACTGCCGCCGACCCAGGCCTTCGTTGCTTCGAACGAAATTGAATCCGGCACACTGTCGGCATTTGAGGTCTGCAAGAACCTTCGCGCAGAAGGCAAAGGCAACGGCGCACGTGGCTACCTGATGAACGGTCAGCTTTCCAACCAAGCTGCAGTTCAGCGTTCGAAAGACGTCTATGACGTCATCGGCATGGACATGTGCAACTTCATGGAAATCATCGACGAGCAGCCGGCAAACTGGTCGCGCGATGAAGCTCAAGACCTCATGACCAACTGGCTGTCTTCGGGCGAGCCGTTCGACTTCGTTCTGGCCAACAATGACGAAATGGCCATCGGTGCCATTCAGGCCATGAAGGCTGCTGGGATGGACATGTCGGAAGTTCAGGTCGGCGGTGTTGATGCGTCGCAGGACGCCCTCGTCGTGATGGCTGCTGGCGACTACGACGTCACCGTCTTCCAGGATTCCGTTGGCCAAGGCACCGGTTCCATCGACGCCGCGCTCAAGCTGATCCGCGGCGAAGACGTCGACTCCAAGGTCTACATCCCGTTCGTCCTGGTGACCCCGGACAACATGGGCGACTTCCTGGACAAGAACTAAGGGGCACTGCTCCTAAGCCAATGGGCGGCGCGGATTCGCGCCGCCTTTCAACCAAATGCGCGAAGTGGGGAGGCGAGCATGGCGGACACAAGCCACGGAACCGGCGGTCTGACGTTTGATAAGTCCAAGCGATCTTGGCCGAATGAGATGAACATTCTCATGGCACTGGTCATCATCATCGTGATTTTTGAGATCATCGGACAGACGGCACCATACATGAATGGTCAGAGCTTCCTGTTTGATACCAAAGACCGCTTTGACAGCATCTTCAACGAAGCGCGTTTGCAGATCATTATCTTGCAGGTCGCGATTATCGGCATCATCGCGCTTGGCGTGACGCAGGTGATCATAACCGCCGGCATCGACCTTTCATCCGGTCCGCTTGTCGCGGCAACAGCGATGATTGCGATGAGTTTTGCGCAAACCGAACTGGTCAACGGCTTTCCGAACCCAAAGGCGCTCTTTGGGCCTTGGGCCATGGACTTGCCGGTCATCATCCCCGTGGCGATAGGCTTGGCCTTCGGCGCCTTCATCGGCGCGATCAATGGCACCTTCATCGCCTATTTCCGCATTCCACCCTTCATCGCGACGCTTGGCATGTTCCTGATTTGCCGCGGCATTGCGCTTTGGTGGTCCGGCGGCAACCCGATTTCCTTCCCAACCGATTCCTACGCATGGATCGGCTCGGGCATGATGCCGGTGGTCTGGTTCGTCATTCTGGCGATTTTGTTCCAGCTCATCATGAGCTTCACGGTGTACGGCAAGCATACCTACGCCATCGGATCAAACGAAGAAGCCGCGCGGATGTCCGGGATCAACGTGAAGCGTCACAAGGTTATGGTTTACATGATCGCCTCAATGCTGGCTGCCTTTGCCGGGATTGTGCTGAGCTCCAAAGCCGTGACTGCGCAGGCCGGCATGGGCGAATTCTATGAACTTTTCGCAATCGCAATGGCTGTGATTGGTGGAATCAGCCTTCAGGGCGGACGCGGATCGATCATCGGGACGGTGCTTGGCGCCATGGTTTTGGGCGTGATCCGTTCGGGTTTCACGTACATCAAGTTGGACGGTTCGTATCAGTTGATGGCCATGGGCGGCATCATCATCGCAGCCGTGATCCTCGATCAGTACCGACAGCGAAACCGAGCTTGAGAGGGACTTTGACATGAGCGACGAAATTGTTCTGAAGACAGAAGACCTGACCAAGCACTATGGCGGTGTTCATGCCCTTGAGGGCGCGAACTTCGAGCTTCGCAAGGGCGAGCATGTGGCCATCATGGGCGACAACGGCGCTGGCAAGTCGACGTTCGTGCGCCAGATCACCGGCGTGGTGCAACGCACCCGCGGCAAGGTCTGGCTTTATGGGGAAGAGGTCAACTTCTCGGGGCCGCTCGACGCCCGCGAGGCGGGGATCGAAACCGTGTTCCAAACTCTGGCACTCGCGGACGACCTAAACGTTCCTGACAACCTGTTCCTTGGTCGAGAGAAGACCTTTGCCAATTGGCTCGGCCCGTTCCGTCTGCTGGACTACAAGGGAATGCGGCAAGACACGATCGACGGTTT
>CAZMKY010000373.1:0-7048 GCA_964566835.1 uncultured Rhodobacterales bacterium | reverse complement strand
TCCAGTCAGGATATCCTGTCGGATGGCGCTTGCATCGGCGGCATCTTTGGGTCGCTGGCGAACATGGGCTTACTGGTGCTGACCGCCGTGACGGCCTTGATCCTTGCCGTGCGGTCGCGCCACCAAGAGAAGCTGCACCCTTGGGTCTTGCCCCTTCTACTGGTCACAGCATCCAGCGGCCTTGCCATCCTGATTGGCATGCAAGCCGCGCTCAGCTGCACCGTCTGACCACGGCCAGGCCGTTCTTCCTTCTCACGATGCAATAGACTTGGGTTTGCGGCGGAGAACCATCAGCCGCCCAAGCCAATGTCCTGACGCCACAACGGCTGCCTTGCACGTCTGTTCAGTCTCTTTTGCCTGAAGTTTGCGTCCGATGCGGATGCGCTGTTCTGCGATTTCAGACGCATTCCGGAAGATGTAGTCATCGCGGGTCATTTCGATCTCTCCTGTCTTTGCCGGGCTAGTCCGGCGACACGTTCAATCTTGCATGGGCCAACGCGTGTTGCTTTGGGACGATGTCCGGAAACCCTTGTCATTTTGTCCAGAGACCTTGCCAATTCATCAGCAAACATGGTGAATCCATGCGATGAGCAACCAGCGCGTCTTGTCCTTTGCGGGTTTTGAACTCGATACCTCCCGCAGGGATCTCAGCAAGGATGGCGTTCCAATTCCGTTGGAACCCAAAGTTCTGGATCTGATCGTCTGGCTTGCGACACATCCCGGACAGCTGGTGTCCCGCGATGATCTGATTGAACATGTTTGGAATGGAAGGATCGTCTCGGACTCGGCCATATCAAGCGCCATCAATGCCGCCCGTGCGGCGCTTGGTGACAGCGGAAGCCAGCAGCGGCTGATCAAGACGGTCCCTCGCCGGGGGTTCCGGTTCGAAGGCAATCCGGCCGCGTCACAAACGCTCGTACCTGGCAATAAGTCAGACAAGCCGTCTCTGGCCATCTTGCCGTTCGAGAACCTGTCCGGCGATCCCGAGCAACGGTATTTCTCGGATGGAATTACCGACGACATCATCACAGAGCTTTCGCGATATGACGAACTTTTCGTGGTCGCACGTCATTCGAGTTTTGCCTTCCGTGGGGCGTCAACGACGCCTGCCGAAATCGCACGTGAACTGGGAGTTCAGTACATCGCCGAGGGTTCAGTGCGCCGGGCCGGCGGACGGATCCGCGTCACCGCGCGACTGATCGACCCGTTTGCAGGCAACGATCTGTGGTCCGAGCGCTTTGATCGGGACATTGCCGACCTTTTCGAGGTGCAAGACGAAATCAGTGCCGTGATTGCCAACACGCTGGTGGGCGCCATCACCAAGCAACATCATAGCCGCGCGCTTCTGAAAGGTGACAATGCCGTCAACGCCTATGATCACTACCTGCGTGCCGTTGAACTGAACTACCGCATGGAACCCGCCAAGACCCGCGCGTCGCGGGCCGAGGCCGAAAAGGCGATCAAGCTGGATCAGGGCTTTGCGCGGGCGCAGGGGCTGGTGGCGTGGACACATATTTCCGAGGCTTCAAATGCGTGGGCCGACGATACGCGAACGGCACTGGATCTGGCCAAGACGGCAGCGCTGGCCGGGGTTGCAGCGGACAACCGTGAACCCTTCACGCACGCGGTACTCGGTTGGGTCTATATGTGGAGCGACAAGGCCTTCGAGCGCGGCCTTGAAGAGCAGCGCCGCGCCGTGGAGACCAACCCGGGCAACGCGCAATTCCGCAGCATGCTCGCGTTTTCAATGACCTATGCCGGGCAATCCGCCGAAGCGCTGCTGGCACTGGATCAAGCGATGCGCCTGAACCCCTACTACCCAGAACTTTTTCACGTGTTCTACGGCAGGGCATTGTTCAACCTACGCCGATACGAAGAAGCCATGCCGCGATTGGAACGCATCCGAACGTCCCAACCCTACCATGCAAACGCGCTGGCACATGTGGCGGCATGTTATGCGGCGTTGGGCCGCCGGGCCGAGGCGCATGCTGCCGTTGAAGAAGTCAGACGCGCAAGCTCCGGATATACCTTGGCCCATGCCACAGAATATGTTGCGTACGCCGTCCCGGAAGAGAAGGCACACTTCCTGGAACATCTGGCCGCTGCCGGCCTCGACTAAGGTCCATGGCCGGTGACGATTGAATGAACATCGTCGAGGCTTGGCCGAGGTATTGTGCAATGTGCCCGCAAGGCCGAAGGTGCCGTCATGGCAACGGAACTTGAATTCTCCCTCGCTGCGCTGACCGGTCCGGCAAGGCGACACATCCGGGTGTTTCAGGTTCACCAGTTTCTTGATCGTTTCGCCATGGGGCTGACAGTCGCTGTCGTCGCCCTTGCGCTGACGGATCGCGGCATGGACCTTTTCCAGATTTCGCTTTTGTTCGGGGTCTATTCGCTGACAACCATGTCGCTGGAGCTTCCGTTTGGGGGGCTAGCGGACAACATAGGGCGCAAGCCCGTCTTCCTGGCCGCCGTCATCGCCAGTTTGATCTCGTTGGCGCTTTTCATCTCGACACGTGAGTTCGGCGTTTTGGCCCTGTCCTTTGCCTTCATCGGGTTCGGACGCGCGCTCCGCTCGGGCACGCTGGACGCGTGGTTCGTTGAGACGTTCAAGACCGCGGCACCTAATGTGGATGTCCAACCCGCTCTGGCGAAAGCGCAATGGGCAGGTGCCATGGGTCTGGCAATGGGGGCGGTGCTGGGCGGGGTGCTGCCTGACCTTTTCGGGTTCACCGGAGAACGCTTGGGCATCAGCGCCTATGACGTGTCCTATTGGGCAAGCTTGGCCGTCATGCTTGGCGTTTTCGTCTTCACTTTGGCCTTCATCGCAGAGAAGCCGCGTCCGCGGAGCCCCAAAGCGGTGGTGCAGGGTTTTGCGAATGTGCCACGGGTGATCAAGGACGCCGGCCTTCTGGCGCTGAGACATCCTGTGCTGTCGTTGCTTCTGGCCGCGCTGGCGTTCTTCCTGATGGCGACGAACCCGGTCGAGGTGATCTGGCCAACTCATGCGAAACCCATGCTGGGCGAAGGCTATGCCAACACCTTCATCGGCATCCTGACCGCGGCCTATTTCTTCTCAATCGCCTTTGGCGCTTTGCTCTCGCCGCACATCAGTCGGATTTTCAGGCGCCGGCACGCCGTCACGCTTGCGGCGGCCTTTGCCTGCATGGCGGGAGTTCAAATCGCGCTGGCATTACAAGGCAGCATCGCTGGGTTTGCCGTCGTCTTTGTCCTTTATTCGGTTCTTCTTGGCGTGTCCGACACGCCAGCCAGCAGCATCCTGCATCGATGCGTGGACGACAGGCAGCGATCTACGATGCTGTCTTTGAGGTCGCTTATACAGCAACTCGGCGCCGCGCTTGGCCTGGTTCTGGCTGGCGCCATCGCCGATCTCTATTCGACGCCGACGGCATGGATCATGGGGGCCGCGTTTCTTGTCTTTGCCGTGATCCTCACAGGCGCGCTGGCCAAAAGGCTGTCGGCCGGAACCAGCTAGGGACCGCTGATGCCAACTGGCTGGCGTTCCACTGCCGTTGATACAGCAAAGGCCCCGCCCGACTGCTTGGGGCGAGGCCAGAGTTGGCTGAACGCAGCGGATGACCCGCCGTGCCTTCCAGATTTTACCGAAGCGGGAACAGGCCGGATGCGATCTGGACGTTCGGCTTCGACGCGATGCCGTAGGCCGCCGGGATGCCCTTGAAAAGGTCGCTTTGCAGGAACTCGGCCATCGCAGCCTTGTCCTTCCAGATATAGACGCCGCCGTAGTGGTTGGGGGCATCCAGCTCGACGTAGTATTTCTGAACCAGCCCTTCCATCGCTTCGAACATCGGCTTGCGTTCATCCGCCGCCGCCAGCACTTCTTCGCGGGTTTTGTTGCTTTCGAACTGAACGATCTGGACGATGAAACCCGGTGCATCCGCGGTGGCGGCCATTGGCGTGGCAGCAAGGACGGTGGCGAGCGCGGCTCCGGCAGCTTTGGTCTTGGTGGTCATGGTGTTTCTCCTGTTGATGCTTGATGCCACCAACATGCAGACGCCTTCGCTTGCGATCTCGGCCGCGCGCGCCAAAGTTTTGACCCAACATGACAAATTCCTTAGCGTCGCTCCCCATGGAACAACATCGCAACACGACCGCGACTGTGCGTGCCGTTCTTGCCGCCGCCTCCGACAAAGGCGTCAAGCCGCCTTCCCTCTTGGCCGAGGCCGGTATTGATCCTGCGCTTGCCCAAGATCCGGACGGCGAGGTGACGCTGCCTCAGATGAAGGCGTTCTGGGAAACGGCCTATAGGATGAGCGGCGATCCCTACCTTGCCATAAACGCGGGCATCCGGGCCGCGCATGGGTCCTACAAGACGCTGGACTACATGTTCCTGTCTGCGCAAACGGTGCAGGACGGGATCACGGCCTTTGTTGAACATTTCCGCCTGATCAACACATGGCTGAACTTCAAGATCAGCGACCACAACGACGTCATCAACGTATCGCTCAATTCTCGTATCGGGCCGGTGCCGCATCCCGCCGTCGAGATTACCTTCGCCGTCTTCACGGAACGGCTCCGGCAGGTTCTGGGAAACGGCTGGAGCCCGGCGAGCGTGCGTTTCCTGCACCAACCCGTGGGCGAGGCGTCGTATTACGAAGGTTTCTTCCGGGCCCCCGTCACATTCGGCGCCGAAACAGCGGCGATGTCGTTCACACCGTCGCAATGGGCAACCGCCTTGCCCGGCGGTGACGAAGGGCTGTTCCGTGTCCTTTCAAGCCATGCCGAGCTTCTGACCGCCAACCGCCCCGATCCCGACGACCCCGTGCAGCGCGCCCGCGTCGAAGTCTTGCGCGTCCTGAAAGACGGTATTCCCACGATAGAAGACACAGCCGCGGCGATGGGTGTCGGTGCCAGAACGCTCCAACGACGGTTAAGCGATCAAGGCCTGTCGTTTTCACAGATCATCGACCAAGTCCGCGAGGAACAGGCGCGCGACCTGATCATGGCCGGATCAATGTCGCTGTCAGAGACGGCGTTCTTCCTTGGCTTTGCCGACCAAAGTGCGTTTTCCCGGGCCTTCAAACGCTGGACAGGCCAAACCCCGCGCGACTTCCGCCGCAAAGAAGCGCCAGACCGCTAGTCGGTAAACGTCTGGGACGTTCCGGGTTCACACCGTTTCAGCGAAGCCCGGCCGCTTTGACCGCGTTTGCCATGCGTTCACGGTGTTCCGGATCATGGTATGGATAACGTTCGTCGTAGCGCTGGAAGCTGTACTCTGAATCAATGGCCAGCAGATCGGCCATCTGTTCCTTCGCCTCTCCCAAACGACCACACGCCACCATGATAGCGGACATGACAAGCCGTGCCGGTGGGAATGATGGCGCCATGCGGATGGCGCGGCGTTCATACTCTTCCGCCTTCTCGAGATCGCCCAACAGAAAATATCCATGCGCGATATGATGAAGTGCGTTCGGCGGTGCGACCGGATCAAAGCCAAGCGCCGTCTCGCCCGCCTCCACGGCTCGCCGAGGCTGACCTGCGTAGTTCAATGCCTCACTGAACCAGATGTGAGTGTCAGCGTTGTTCGGATCGAGAGCGATGGCACGTTCGAAGCTTTCAATGGACGCCTCCGGCTGTTGCAGAAACGTCTGAACCCAGCCCATCCTGCTTTGCGCAAGTGACGAGTGCGGCGCCAGTTCAACGGCACGCCTCGCTTTCTCGGCCGCGATATCCAGACCGTTGTCATAGCCCGGCCAAGCAAACGACCACCCGCTCTGGTAGGGGAAGACCTGCCCAGCCCATGCGTCGGAGTAATTCGGGTCAATCGCCAGGGCTTGCTCGAAGAGGCCAATACACTCGCGATTGGTTTCCGGAGAGAACATGAAGAACTTGGCCCGCCCCTTCAGGCAAAGTTCATAGGCCTCCACGCTTTGCGTGCTTCTATCGACGGACGATTTGACCAGATTGAGCCGAAGTGCGGATGCGATCTTCTCTGTTATTTCGTCCTGCAGCGCGAAGATATCATCAACATCGCTGTCATAGCGTTCGGCCCATACATGTCCGCCTCTTTCCGTGTCGATCAGTTGGGCGTTGATCCGGACGCGGCTTCCAGCCTTGCGCACGCTGCCTTCCAGAACGTGATCTACGCCCAATTCCTTGCCGATCTCGGTTACGTTTTTCGGCGAGTTTCGATAGGCAAAAGAGGAGTTGCGCGCGATGACGAAAAGTTCAGGGATCTTGCTCAGGTCCGTGATCAGATCCTCGGTCAGACCATCCGCGAAATAGAGTTGTTCCTGATCTGCGCTGATATTCACAAAGGGAAGCACCGCGATAGACGCTTCCGGGCGACGTTTCCCGAGGTCCCGACTGGGTGCGGCCGCCGTAGTCGACATCTCACCCACAAACCGAAACCCCTGACGCGGCAGTGTCTTGATCATGGCCTGTTTTGCGCCGTCATCGCCCAACGCGCGACGCAGCGCATTGACCCGCGCGTTCAGTGTTCCGTCGCCGACAATTCGACCCTGCCAGACAGAGCCAATGATCTCATCCTTGGACACCACGCGTTCCGCGTTCTCGATCAGAAACACCAAGAGAGCGAATGCCTGCGGTTGAAGCGCTATGGCTGTTCCGTCTTCGGATAGTTCCAGTCGATCCGTGTCGACGGCATATTTGCCGAACGTGTATTTCACGGATTGGCAAGACCGCGGCTAGAAGAATTCATGGTCTGGCAAGCCAAAGAGTATCTCCCGTTCAAGCATGCCGCAGCGCCCCGATTTAACTTGGTTTCAACGCAAACAAGTGAGGTCACCATGTCACTAACTCTTTCAGAAGCCAAATCATTCGCCCCAACAAACAAAGAGGACCGAATAGGCTCCAGCAGCATGAATTATCTTGCCAGTTCCGACAAGAACGCAAAAATCAAAGGGGGCGAAAGTCGAATGTCGCAGCTGTTTCTGGATTTTGGTCAACAGTCGTTTGGGGTGAGGACGCTGTGCAAAACGTGCGGGATGCTTTACGACAGCCGTCTGCATGAAGATATCAAGCAACACAACAAAGTTTGTCGCGAGTA
>CAZMKY010000372.1:0-1515 GCA_964566835.1 uncultured Rhodobacterales bacterium | reverse complement strand
CAAGCAAAGACAAAGAACGGGACAGGCATGATCTGTCCCGTTCGTTTTTTTCAACAAGTTTGTTATTTCACGGCGATCTCAACGCCTTCGACCTCATGGCCATCGCCAATTGACGACGCCTGAAGCGTCAGCGCCCCAGTGCCGTCATCGTCCTGGACGACTTCCAGACCGGTCTCGCCGTCATCATTGCCGGATGTCGAGACGTTTGAACCGATCACAGTGACATCGCCGCCGTCTTCCTCTTCGAAGACAATACCAACCCCACCGTTGTCAGTCGCGGCCACGTTGAACATGACGCCGGTGACACCGCCCTCACCTTCTTCGGAATTCTTATAGGCGTCGTCTGTATTCCCAACGGCCGTCGTTCCGATAAGGGTCAGATGAATATCGCCTGCATCCTCTTCGTCGAAGTCCAAACCTTCATCGAAGTTGTTCGAAATGGCAGCGCCAATCACCGTCGCCTTGATGGATCCGGGTCCCGCCTCATCGACGTCAAATCCGTCGTCGACATCAATGGCGAACTCGTATTCCTCGACGGAGCCATCATCATAAGTGTCGACCTCGCGTTCGAAGCACATGTCATCCGGGCTTCCGCTGATCGGGCCGGGGATTGCGTCTTCCATCATTTGCCCTTGCTCGAACTCGCCCTCGTCTTGCTCCGGCATGAACGCCGCAAGAATGGCGGGGTCGCAGTAGTCACCATTGGCGTCAAAACGGCCGCCGCTGACGCGCACGATCACATCGCCGGCCTGCCCTTCATCCAGTTCGACACCATCGGCGCCAACACCCGTGAAAACCGAATTTGTGGATACGAAGACGATATCGCCCTCGGACCGTTCGTCGACGCGCAAGCCGTCTGCATCGAACTTGCCCTGTCCAACCGTCTCGATCGTGGAGTTCGCCATGCGCACATGGATCGACGCAGGAGAGCCCTCACCCGCACCACCAGAGCCACCACCACAGTCATCGGCCAACGAACAATCGGAAACATGAACACCGTGATTTGAAACGCCGCGAACCGTCACATTGTCCAGCTCCAGCATGACGACGCCCGTCTGGTCATCACGTACGTCGATGAAAAGGCCCTTCCCAGAAACGCCATCCAGATCGCCGCGTGCATTGATGGAATAGTTGCCTGGGCCTTCAAATGTCAGATTGCCGATATGCAAGCTGCCGCCATTTGTGGACGACAAGAGCGTCACATCTTCGGTGGCACGGATCGTCTGACCTGCCCCCAGCAGAGTTAGCGTTCCAACACCGTCGTATTGAAGGCCATCGCTGATCTGGATTGGTCCGTCAGCCAATATCACAATCTGGCTGTCGCCATCAGCCAAGGACGCGGCATTCAAGGCGGCACGCAGGCTACCTGCCCCGGCATCTTCCGCCGACGTTACGGTAAACACGGTCTCTGACAATACGGGACCGGCGGCGCAAACCATTGCCAGGGCAAGTGTAGAAACGCGTAGAGAATTCATCCTTATCCGTCCTTTCATTTCGGAACGGATAAAGCCCTAA
>CAZMKY010000371.1:0-4553 GCA_964566835.1 uncultured Rhodobacterales bacterium | reverse complement strand
CCCGGCGTAAGCGTCTGTGTTTCAGTCAGGAAGTTCTCAGCCCGACGCGTTTTCTTCGTCTGCCGGATCAGGCGGTCACCCAGGACGTCCTGTTCTGAAATGACGGTCAGACCATTTGGAGCTTCGAAGCCATGCTCTAATGACCAAACTGTCAGATAGACGCCACCCGTACCGTCAGGCACATCGCGGAAATCCTTGATCAGTTCAGATCCCGCGACTTCGTTGTCCTCCAAAAGACCCTGCAGTCGTTCGCGCGCACCCTCGGAATAGCTGGCGATCAGCACCTGCCCCGATTTACGCTTCGCTGCAATATGAGCAGCCAAGGCACCGAAAAGACTAACCGATTCCTGCTGTCGCTCAGGTGAGAAGTTGCGTCCAATCCGACCGCCAACGTCGATCACGCCTGGGCCTGTCGGAAGCGGCAATGGCGCAAGTTGCAAGATCCGGTGCCCGGCGCTCGCGTCGCCCCAAGCCGCGTCATTGAGGTAGAGCCCTTCTGGCGGTGCTGGTTTATAGACACTGTCCATCCGGCCTTTGGCCGTCAGAGCTTCTTTCCGAGTGTCATATTGATCGGCAATGCTTTCCCACCTTGAAAGTCGTTGTGCCGTCGCCTGATCGTCCAGCAGGAACGACGCACCCGGCAGGTAGTCAAACAACGTCTCAAGTCTTTCGTGGAAGAACGGGAGCCAGTGTTCGACACCGGCATGTTTCTTTCCCGCACTCACCGCTTCATAGAGTGGGTCGTCCGTTCCAGCCGCGCCGAACTCCAGCCGATAATTCTGGCGAAAACGAGTGATGGCCGCTTCATCCAATATGACTTCGCTGACGGGCGCCAGTTCAACGAGTTCCAGCTTTTCGGTCGTGCGTTGCGTCGCCGGGTCAAACCGCCGGGCGCCGTCCAGATCATCGCCAAAGAAATCCAACCGAATGGGGCCGGAGTCACCCGGCGGATAGATGTCGATGATGCCGCCCCGAATGGCATAGTCACCGGGCTCTGTCACCGTGGGGGCTTGGACAAACCCCATCCGCACCAGAAAGGCACGCAGGGCGGCCTCGTCGACGCGGTCGCCGACCCGCGCGGTGAACGCTGCATCGCGAAGCACGTCGCGTGACGGGATCTTCTGTGTCACCGCGTTCAGCGTCGTCAGCATTACAAACCGTTTGGGTCCGCCATGCACAAGCGTTGCCAAAGTCGCCATCCGCGCAGCCGAGATATCTGCGTTAGGTGACACCCGGTCATAGGGAAGACAATCCCAGCCCGGAAACAAAAGGACCGGCATCTGAGGCGCATAGAAGGCCAAAGCGTTCCGCATCGCCGCCAAACGTTTGTCATCCCGCGCCACGTGCACGACAGGTCCGTCTTGCCGGGCGAGTTCGTCCAACAGGTATTTCGCGTCAAACCCTTCCGGGGCGCCGCTTACGGTGATGACATTCTGGTTTGGCATGGTGGCCGAGGTAAGCGATTGCCCGCTCGTGTCAACCGCTCAGACGCGAATGCCTCAGATCGAAAGAGGTCCGATATCGAGGTTCCGCCACATGCCGAACATTGCGGTGATAAAGATCGCAGTGAAGCCGATGAGCTGTGTCGCAAGTCGGTGCCGTGTGAGTGCCTTGATCAGAGGCTTCCCGACCAGCCCCTTGTTCCTGATCTTCTTGGCCGTCGAGATGGACAGGAAACCGATCATCGTCAGCGGGATCAGCATCAAGGCCAGCGCTTGCGCAAACTCGACCCAATAGACGAACGCAATTATCGAGAGCGCGGTCAAACCCATCGACCCGAACAGCATCAGAAGCACACCTGAGACGTTCGAGATGTAGAGAAGACGATTGACGTTCAGACGCACGGCATCTTGGAGGTCAATCATGGCTTGTCCATCGTCACTGCGCGCGCGCTGGATGATGTCGAACGGAACGCCAAGAACCCAGTGGCTCATCGAAGACCAGAGCACTGCGATGCCGATCCAATACCACAGATTGGAAAACGACCGCATGTCGATCACTTCAAAGACTGTCTCGTACCAGTCCACACCGGTCCCCGTTCTTGATTTTCGGCGACACTAGCCAGAGCCGCACGCCTTGACCAGACTGTCCAGCCCGCCTAACCCGGAAGGACGCGTTTTGTGCGGAAAGGACATCAAATGACCGTCGGATCCTACCCCAATACCCGCTTTCGGCGGCTCAAAAGGTCCGATGCCCTGCGCAGGCTCAGTCGGGAATGTTCACTCTCCGTGGACGATCTCATCTGGCCGATCTTTTTGATGGACGGCGAAGATTCGGAAACGCCTGTGCCGTCGATGCCCGGCGTGGCGCGCCTGACCGTCGACCGCGCTGTAGCGGCCGCACGCATGGCGGCCGACCTTGGTATTCCGGCCATATGTCTATTTCCCTATATTGACACGTCGCTGAAGACCGAACTTTGCGAAGAAGCTTGGAATCCTGACAACCTGTCGAACCGCGCCACGCGGGCAATCAAGGAAGCGGTTCCGGACATCGCGATCATGACGGATGTCGCGCTCGATCCGTATAACATCAACGGCCACGATGGCATTGTACGCGACGGGGAGATCGTTAACGACGAATCCGTCGAGGCGCTGGTCAAAATGGCCTTGGCACAAGCTGCGGCAGGGGCGGACATCTTAGGGCCATCCGACATGATGGATGGCCGGATCGGCCGTATGCGCCAAGCCTTGGAGCTTGCCGGGCATCAAGGAACATCGATCCTGAGCTATGCCGCCAAATACGCGAGTGCGTTCTATGGCCCATTCCGCGATGCCGTCGGCGCGTCCGGTTTGCTCGTCGGCGACAAGAAAACCTATCAAATGGACCCGGGCAATACGGACGAGGCCTTGAGGCTGGTAGAGCGTGATCTGCTCGAAGGTGCGGATATGGTGATGGTGAAGCCCGGAATGCCCTATCTCGATATCTGCCGCCGGGTGTCAGAACGCTTCAACGCGCCGCTCTATGCCTATCAAGTCAGTGGTGAATACGCGATGATCCATGCAGCGGCAGCGAACGACTGGATTGATGGTGACAAGGCGATGTTTGAAAGCCTCATGGGGTTCAAGCGGGCCGGTTGCGATGGAATCTTGACGTACTTTGCGCCGAAAGTCGCCGAAGCCCTGCGCACGTGATCCTCGCCACTATAAGGCGTGACACCCCACCGATAGCCCACTATACTTGGTAGAGAGCGGCCAGATAAGGTCGCCCCAGAGGCAACATACCAGGCAACAAGGGCATACACCCATGACACGGATCACCCGCCGCGCAGCGCTTGCAGGCGCGTTTGCGGCCACCCTCCTCACCACAGCGTGCGGCAATGGCATCGGTAGCCCCGGCGCCGGCAATATCGACGCGCGTGTCGCGGCGACCATGAACTTTCTCGACACGACCTATCCCGGCACGCGCGACCTGCGCGACAAGGCTGTCGGGATGCTGGTCATGCCGTTGATCACCGAAGCCGGCCTGATTGGCGTCGGCGGATCCTACGGGCGTGGCGCGCTCTTGGTGAATGGCGTGACAGTGGACTACTACTCGGCCACACAGGCGAGCTTTGGTCTGCAACTCGGCGCGCAGCAGTATTCGCACGTTCTCTACTTCATGACGGAAGACGCATTGACCGAATTCCGCACTTCGCCCGGCTGGGCAGCTGGCGCTGATGTCGAATATGCCGTCAACGACCGCGGTGCCAATATCTCGGCAGAGACGACCACTGTGCTCTCGCCGGTTGTGGCCGTGATCTTCGGTCAGGCCGGGCTGATCGCAGGCGCGACCGTTGAAGGCACGAAGTACACGCGCATCATTCCTTGATCTGACTCTTCGAGTGGAAGCACGAGGGCGACCGGTTCAATGCGACCGGTCGCCCTTTTCCTTTCAGCCCATCTTGCGCAGACGCGCGAACAGGCTGGACGTATCCCAGCGACCGCCGCCCATCTTCTGCACGTCTTTGTAGAACTGGTCGACCAAAGCCGTCACCGGAAGGCTGGCCCCAATTTCATCAGCCGTGCTGAGGCAGATACCCAGGTCTTTGCGCATCCAGTCCACTGCAAAGCCATGTTCCCAGTGGTCATCCAGCATCGTCTCGTAGCGGTTGGCCATCTGCCATGACCCCGCAGCGCCTTGGCTGATCACCTCGACCACATCACGACCATCCAGCCCGGCTTTCTCAGCCATATGCAGCGCTTCAGAGAGGCCTTGGACAAGGCCGGCAATCGCGATTTGGTTGCACATCTTGGTCATCTGACCGGCGCCGCTGTCACCAATGCGGCGACAGAGTTTGGCGTAAGTATTCATGATCGGCTCGGCCCGGTCATAGTCGCCCTGATCCCCGCCGCACATGATCGACAGCTGCGCATTCTCGGCCCCCGCCTGACCGCCCGAGATGGGCGCATCAACAAAGCCAAGGTTTGCGTCCTTTGCCGCTGCATAGAGCTCGGCCGTGACTTTGGCCGAAACGGTGGTGTGATCGACAAAGAGCGCGCCCGCCTCCATTGCGGCAAACGCGCCGTCTTTGCCAGTGCAGACAGACCGCAGATCGTCATCGTTGCCAACACAGG
>CAZMKY010000370.1:0-3193 GCA_964566835.1 uncultured Rhodobacterales bacterium | reverse complement strand
GCATCGCTCCATAAAGTGGCCTGACATCGGCATCGGGCAGATCGCCCAAAATGCTTGCCACTTCACGAATTTCGCGCTCGCCCGGTAGAAAGACCAAGGCGCTGCCCTCCTGATCGGCCAAGGCCTGTCGCACCGTCTCGGCGACCTCGCGTGCCACGTCCCGTGCCGGGGCGGACGGCGTCTCGCGCCATATGATTTCCACCGGATATGCCCGCCCTCCTGACGTCACCACAGGCACGTCGCCCATCAACGCGGCGACAGGCGCAGCGTCGAGCGTGGCCGACATTGCGATCAGCCTCAGATCTTCCCGCAGCGCGCCCGCAACCTCCAACGCCAGCGCAAGGCCCAGATCCGCGTTCAGGGATCGTTCGTGGAACTCGTCAAAGATCAGAACATCCACACCCTCCAGCGTCGGATCATTCTGCAATCTGCGGGTCAGAATGCCTTCGGTGACGACCTCGATCCGGGTCTGATCCGACACCTTGCTTTCACCCCTGATACGGTATCCCACGGTCTGCCCCAAAGGCTCGCCCAGCGTCTCTGCCATGCGCGCCGCCGCCGCCCGCGCCGCCAACCGCCGTGGCTCCAGCATCACGATGCGGCCGCGGACCAATCCGGCCTCCAGGATCGCCAAGGGAACACGCGTCGTTTTCCCTGCGCCGGGCGGCGCTTGCACAACAAGCCGCCCCCGCGCCGACAAGGCGCCAAGGATCTCGGGCAGGACATCGTCAATGGGCAGTGCGGCTCGCATGGCGCCAACATGGCGTGGCGCGGACAAAAGAAAAACCGTCTCTCGCCCATCAGTCTGCCAAAATACTCAATGCCATGGCCTCGCCAGCGGGCAATTGGGGTCTGGACAGGGCCGTCCCGCCGCCCCAAGGTCCGCGCCATGAGCGATATCGATCAACTGGCAGAAGACGTTCAAAGCGGCAATCGCCGCGCCTTGGCGCGCGCCATCACCTTGGTCGAAAGCCAGCGGTCCGATCACCGGGCACAGGCCGACGCGCTGTTGGAGCGTCTGGCGAAATCCGGACGCGAAGCCGTCCGCATCGGCCTTTCGGGCACGCCCGGCGTCGGCAAGTCGACCTTCATTGAAAGCTTTGGCCTCTCGCGGACGGCTGAGGGCATGAAAGTGGCCGTTCTGGCCATTGATCCGTCCTCGTCGCGGACCGGTGGCTCGATCCTTGGCGATAAAACCCGAATGGAACGCCTGTCGCGGGATCCCCGCGCCTTCATCCGCCCTTCGCCCAACCGGGCCGAACTGGGTGGCGTCGCCCGCCGCACACGCGAAGCCATCGCGCTCTGTGAAGCCGCCGGTTTTGACCTGATCCTGATCGAGACGGTCGGTGTCGGCCAATCCGAGACGGTCGCCGCCGATTTGAGCGATGTCTTTGTCCTGCTTCTGGCCCCCGCTGGCGGGGATGAGTTGCAGGGCGTCAAGCGCGGCATCATGGAGATTGCGGACCTCATTCTGGTCAACAAGGCCGACGGCGATCTTGCATCGGCGGCAAAACGGACCGCTGCCGACTACCGGGGCGCGCTTCGGCTCTTTCGCAGCAAGCCCGGTGATCTGGAAGGCGGCCCGCGCGTGTTGACGATCTCGGCCGTGGAAGAAGCCGGACTGGAGGCGGTTTGGGACGCCATTCAGGCCCTTGTGACACACCGCAAAGAAACCGGACATTGGCAAGAAAAACGCCAGGGCGAAGCGCGGCGCTGGTTCGAAGACGAAGTTCGCCATGGGCTCTTGGCGCGTCTTGCGGCCGACCCGGCCGCCCGCGAGGCGGTGGAGGTGCTGGGCCAATCCGTCGAAGACGGCACAAGGGCGCCGTCCTCGGCGGCGGCAGAGGTGCTGAAGCTTCTGTCGAAAAAGGACTGATCTGGTCCGATTTCGCAGTGCCGCACCACTTGACGATAACGCGCCAAGCCCCTAAACCCCGCTGACGGATTCTCGGGCAGGACACATGCACCTGCCCGTTTGCATTGAGGGGGCGGGCCGATCCGCCCTGACAGACGAACGAAAACCGAGGACTAGACCTATGTCGCGCCGCTGCGAACTGACCGGAAAAGGCCCGATGACTGGCAACAATGTCAGCCACGCCAACAACAAAACCAAGCGCCGGTTCCTGCCGAACCTGACGGAAACCGCGCTGATGTCCGAAACGCTGGGCCGCACGTTCCGTCTGCGCGTTTCGTCGTCCGCGCTGCGCACCGTCGATCACCGTGGTGGTCTGGACGGCTTCCTTGCCAAAGCCAAGGAAGGCGATCTGTCGCCGAAGGCGCTGAAGATCAAAAAAGACATCGCAAAGGCTCAGGCCGCCGCCTGATCTTTTGTGACGAGGGACACGTTGCGGCCTCGCCCGGTTGATGGGCGGGGCCGCTTCATTTTGTCCGCTTGAGGCAAAGGCAGGCAGGCCCCATGTCGCAGATATGAAAAAGACCTCCCTGTATTGCGCCCTTTTCGCGCTTTTGCCCGCCACCGCCTTCGCCGAAATCATTGTCGACGATCCCTATTTCAGAACGTCGCGGCCCGGTGCGCCCGCTGGCGCAGCGTTCATGACGCTGACCAACACCGGGGACGCGGATGTCCAGTTGGTCGGCGCGGTTTCCGATGTGGCGCCGTCCGTGATGCTTCACACGCATATCGACGACGGCAATGGCATCATGAAGATGCGCCACGTCGAAGGCGGCTTCACCATCCCGGCCGGGGGCACGCTGGAGATGAAGCGCGGCGGTGACCACGTCATGTTCATGGGGCTGAGCGAGGCATGGGAAGATGGCGAAAGCCTGTCCGTCACGCTGACCTTCGAGGATGCGCCAGACCTGACCTTTGACATCCCTGTCGACAACAAGCGGATGGATCACGACCACTGATCGCCGAATAGGGTATTTGAAAACAGAGGAAAGGGCAGGGCAGCCCTTTCCTTGGATACGCCGCTAGCTGTCCAGAACCTCAGCCACCCAGGCGGGCACGATTTCGCTCGCGGGGCCAAGGCGGATATCGTCGAACAGGGCCGAGACGTCAGAGGCTTCCAGGTTCAGCTCAATCGTCTCCGCCCCATGTGACGCGGCTTCGGCCACGAATCCCGCAGCAGGATAGACCTGTCCGCTGGTGCCAATGGCGACGAAGACATCGGCCTCTGACAGATGCGCGGCTATCTCGTCCATGTGTTCGGGGATTTCGCCAAACCAGACG
>CAZMKY010000369.1:0-4500 GCA_964566835.1 uncultured Rhodobacterales bacterium | reverse complement strand
GCGTGCCGTGCCAGAGACCGCGGTTGGGGCCCATCTGGCCGCGCTGTCCACGGCCGAAGACAAAACGGCGGCCTTCGGCGTTCCGGCCGACCGCGTCTTCGGGTTCGAAGACTGGGTTGGCGGACGTTACTCCATGTGGGGACCTATCGGTCTGAGCCTGATGATCGCCATTGGCCCGGACGCCTTCATGGCTTTCCTGCGGGGTGGGGAAGCGATGGACGCTCACTTCCGCAATGCAGAGCCCGCCGAAAACATGCCGATCATGCTGGCGCTGACGGGGATCTGGCACAATCAAGGGCTTGGGCATGCGACGCGCGCTGTACTGCCCTATGAACAGCGTCTATCGCGCCTCCCTGCCTACCTTCAACAGTTGGAGATGGAATCGAACGGCAAGCGCGTCTCGTTGGATGGCGCCGATCTGGATGAAAACTCCGGTCCGGTGGTTTGGGGAGAGCCGGGCACCAACGGCCAGCACGCCTTTTATCAGCTGATCCATCAGGGCACCCGTGTCGTGCCGTGTGAATTCATGGTGGGCGCTGAAGGGTTCGAGCCGGAACTGTCGCATCAGCACCGACTTCTGATCGCCAACTGCCTTGCGCAATCCGAGGCCTTGATGCGCGGGCGGTCCTTGGACGAAGCGCGTGCGCTGATGGAAGGCAAGTTTGAAGGCGAAGAGTTGGAACGTCAGGCGCGCCACCGGGTCTTCCCGGGGAATCGCCCATCGACAACGTTGCTTTACAAACAGCTGACACCCTTCGTGCTGGGCCAAATCGTGGCGCTTTATGAACACCGCGTTTTCGTCGAAGGCGTCATGTTGGGCATCAACAGCTACGACCAATGGGGCGTGGAGCTTGGCAAGGAATTGGCCAAGTCTTTGGAACCTGTCGTTTCGGGCGATGCGTCTGCGGCGGACAAAGACGCATCCACACGTCAGCTGGTTGACTGGCTCAAGACCAACGGCGCCTGAGCCTAGCCTTTGGTCGCGCGATCACGGTCTACGATCGCGCGAATGGCCTCTTCCCGGTGAGGCTGGCGGGCGCTGCCGTCAGGTGTCAGGCTGACAACGACGGCGTCGCCGGTTGCGACCAGTTTCCGATCCACGAAAAGCGCATACTCCATTACGAAACTGGACGACTTGTATTTCGTCGTGCGGGCCGTGACCGTATAGGTCTGATTTTGCAGGATCGGGGCCAGATAGTCCGCACTGACCCGGCGCACGACCATTTGTGGATCGTCTTCGCCGGAATACTTCGTAAAGCCGTAGTCCTGAACGTATGCGACCCGGATCGTCTCAAACCACCTAAGATAGACCACGTTGTTGACGTGGTTCAGGGCGTCGAGTTCGTAGAAGCGCACCTTGTCCGTGTATCCGTAGGCGTAGCCTTCGATACCTTGCGCCTCGAGATCTGCGCGGTCGAGTGTTCTGAGGAATTCGGTCATGTTCGGCGTCCGGGAGAGCTGGAGCGGGTGAAGGGAATCGAACCCTCGTCTTAAGCTTGGGAAGCTCCTGCTCTACCATTGAGCTACACCCGCATCGTGGCTGTCTTATCCCGAAGCCCGGGACATTTGACAAGGGCCATGGCGGATCGTCAGGCCCGCCTCCGCCGACGGCGTCCACCACCGCCACCTTCGCTAGCCCCGGTGTTGAAGTTGACTGCAGGCAGATCCACGATGGTCGACAGGATCGGGAAAGGATCTGCGGAATTCGGCAATGCAGAGGCGTTGACGAAGTGCTCCTGAAAGCGTGGCTCGATGGCCGTTTCCACTTTCTTGATCTGACGGACGAGTGCTTCGATGCCAGGACGCGCTGCCTTGTTCAGAAGGGCAATACGGGCACCGGTTCCAGCGGCGTTTCCTGCAGATGTCACCTTCTCAAGCGGACAGTCCGGGATCATCCCCAGAACCATGGCATGCTTCGGGGAGATGTGCGCGCCAAAGGCGCCCGCCAGAACAACGCGGTCCACAGTGTCGGCCCCACGCTTGTCCATCAAAAGGCGTGCGCCCGCGTAAAGGGCGGCCTTGGCCATCTGGATTGCACGGATATCGGGGTTCGTGACAACGATGCCGCGCCCGTCTGCGGTATCTTCCGTGACGCGGTAGGAATAGGTGCGCCCGTCCAGAAAACAACGGGGCGTGCCCGTTTGTTCGGGACTGCCAATCAATCCGCTGGCATCGACGATACCGGCGATGCGCATCTCGGCGATGATTTCGATGATCCCTGATCCGCAGATGCCGGTAATCCCGGTTTCAGCAATCGCTGTTTCGAACTCGGGCGCGTCAGACCAGTGGTCCACCCCGATCACGCGAAAGCGTGGTTCCTTGGTGACCGGGTCAATCTCTACCCGCTCAATTGCGCCCGGCGCGGCACGCTGACCGGACGAGATCTGGGCGCCTTCAAAGGCCGGTCCAGTCGGCGATGAGCACGCAAGAACGCCACCTGTCTTGTCGCCAAGTTGAATTTCAGCGTTTGTGCCGACATCCACGACAAGAACAAGTTCCTCGGACGTCTCGGGCGCTTCGGAAAGCGTAACGGCCGCAGCATCTGCTCCGACATGACCTGCGATGCAGGGCAGAAGATAGACTTCGGCCAAGGGATGCAGTGCAACGCCAAGATCCGAGGCCTTGACCGACAGGGCGTCCGACGTGGCCAGAGCGAACGGCGCTTGGCCAAGCTCGAAAGGGTCCACGCCAATCAGAAGGTGATGCATGACCGGATTGCAGACGATGACGGCGTCCATGACGTCCGACCGATCAATCCCGGCCTCTTCGACGATCTCGCCCACCAACTGGTCAAGACCCTGCTGCACGGCGTCTGTCATCTCGTCCGCGCCGCCGGCATTCATCATGGCATAGCTCACCCGGCTCATCAGATCTTCACCAAAGCGGATCTGGGGGTTCATTAGTCCGGATGATACGGCGACCTCACCAGTCGCGAGATTGACCAGATGCGCAGCAATGGTGGTGGAGCCGAGGTCGATCGCGAGGCCCCAGATGGGCGCGTCATGATAGCCGGGCCAGACCTGCAGGACTTCCGGCGGGCGACCATCCGGTGCATCGCGGACCGCAACCGTCACCTTCCAATCGCCTTTGCGAAGGATAGGCTGAAGCGTCTTCAAGACACCAAGAGGAACTTGTGCAGTTGAGACGTCCCATTCCGTTGCCAATGCGCTTGCAAGTCGTTCGGCGTCGCCCGAGGGCTCGTGCATGTCAGGTTCTTCAACCTCGACAAAGAAAAGGCGAACACTGGGATCAATGACGATGTCACGAGCCTCGGCTCGTTTCCGGACAACTTGCTTGTGCACTTGGCTGCTGGCCGGAACGTCAATGACGACATCGGATTGAATCTTTGCCTGACATCCCAGTCGGCGGCCCTTCGAAAGGCCACGCTTTTGGTCGTAGCGTTCTTCCACCGCGTTCCAATCCGACAGAGCATCCCGCTCGACCGTCACCCCGTGCTTGGGGAATTGGCCGTAGCTAGGGCTGATCTGACACTTGGAGCAGATGCCGCGGCCACCGCACACACTGTCGAGATCGACGCCAAGTTGCCGCGCAGCATCAAGGACCGAAGTGCCCTTTTCGATGTGGCCGCGCTTGCCTGACGGCGTGAAGATGACCTGTGCGGTGTCTGACATGTCTGCTTCGTGACCCTATGCGCGGCGGCGACGACGACCTTCGCGCCCGCCACGGCCACCACCGGCAGCCGCTGCAGCCGCGCTGGCTTCCGCAAAGCTTTGACCTTCGGCAACGCTATCCAGCACGCGGCTGAATTTGATCCAGTCACCGCCATTGGGGTCATGGTTCATCAGGAAATTGGCGGCGCGGATCGCTTCCATTTCCACGGCACGCACCGGGTTCATGATGGCACTCGTCATGCCTGCTGTGATGGCCATAGGCAGAAATGCGGCGTTGATCCCGTGACGATGGGGCAGGCCGAAACTGATGTTCGAGGCGCCACACGTGGTGTTTACGCCCAATTCGTCGCGCAAGCGGCGCACCAGCGTGAACACCTGGTGTCCCGCAGTTGCCATCGCGCCAATCGGCATCACCAAGGGGTCGACCACGATGTCATGCGCCGGGATGCCGTGGTCTGCTGCGCGCTCGACGATTTTTTTGGCGACCGCAAAGCGGACATCCGGATCTTCCGAGATGCCGGTGTCGTCGTTCGAGATCGCGACCACCGGAACATTGTACTTTTTGACAAGCGGCAGAACGATTTCCAGCCGCTCTTCTTCACCCGTGACCGAGTTCAGAAGGGGCCGGCCTTCGGCAGCTTCCAGACCATTTTCCAATGCACCGGGAACAGAACTGTCGATGCAAAGCGGCACGTCCACGACAGATTGCACCCGCGTGATCAGGTCGCGCATCAGCGGAGGTTCGACGAAGTTGTTGTCGGCATAGCGCGGGTCTTGGGCCATCTTGTTGGAGAAGACGGCGCCCGAATTCACGTCGAGCACGCTCGCTCCGCAGGCGACCTGCGCCAGGGCGTCGGCCTCGACGGTC
>CAZMKY010000368.1:0-6988 GCA_964566835.1 uncultured Rhodobacterales bacterium | reverse complement strand
AGGCTGGTCGACGATCAAATTCTCGGTCTGTCCATTCAGGGCAACGTCAAACGTCCCGGCCAAAGGGGCAGTGTCAAACCGGGTATCCGCCCGGATGGCTCCCCCCAGATTGCGCCCAGCAAGGCCAGAGAAGATCGAAAGGTCTTCCGCCTCGACCGAAAGCTGGCCGTCGATCGTCAGTTCTTCGCCCGGCGTGATCGTGGTCTGACCGCTCAGCGCATAGCTTTCGCCGTTGATGCGCAGATCGCTCAGCTCGATCGGGTCGCCCGAACGCCACGTGATATCCAGCCCACCTGTTACGGCTTCGCCAAGCGCTTGTTCCGCTTCGGCACTGGCCAGATCAAGCGCATCGGCCTCGAACGTCAGCGCGGCCACAACAGCGGGCAAGCCACCTGCGTTGCCGGGGACAATGCGCCCCATGCCATCCAGCACCATGCGTTCGGCCGAAGAGCCCGGCCGCGTGAGATCTCGAATGCGGAACTGGCCTGTCCAGTTTTCGCTGACATCGGCGTCGAAGGCGATCGTCAGGTCGATGTCCTGCACGCGCGTTTCCGGCCCCGAGAGTGGCAGCAGGACGGGGCCGCCGCCTTCGCTACGGACGCCGCCGGTAAAGGCGATGCGTTGCGGTACGCCCGTCTCGGCGATGTCGACTTCGCCTTCAAGGTTCAACGCTTCTGCCAGAATCTGAACCCCGCGGACCGTCACGCGTCCGCTTGGGAATGTCGTTGCGGTAAAGCCAAGCTGGACGTCTTCGCCAAAAAAGGCGCGGTAATCAGGCGCGAAGATCGGCGCCACGTCGCCGCCCAGATCGGCAACGACCTGAAATTGCGCGGGCGGTTCCGGCACAAGCGTCGATACCGTCCCTTCAAGCCGCGGCGCACCCTCCGTCGCCAAGGTGATGGCCGCCGTGAAATCGCTCAGCGGGTCTTCCCCGACCACGGTGAAATCCAGCGCAGGCTGCCCCGGGATGCCAGCGAGCGTGGCCAACAGGCCCTCTGCGGCTTCAGACAGGTTCAGATCGATTGCCAGAACGTCGGTGGCATTGGCGTAAGACGCCGCGAGCGTCAGCGCGCCGTCTGCGTCCAGACGCTCGATCGCCAGATTGGCCGCGCCTTCCCCGCCGGAAAGGGAAAAGCTGCCTTCGACCGAGGCCTCCACGGGCACGCCCAGAAGCGGTTCGCCCAAGACGACTCGGTCCGCCGCGATCTGTTCGATCTGGATCGAGACGGGAAGCTCCGGCAGCGAAAAGCCTTGGGCTTCCGGCGTCGGCACATCCGGCGTGTCCGAGGGCAGCGGCGTGCGCGCCAGTTCGATCAATCCGGCAGACAACTGCGTGACATCCAAACTGCCGCGCAGCAACGCACCGCGGTTCCAATCCAACACGACATCTTCAAGGCGCAGCCAGATGCCGTTGTCGTCGGCAAACGTCATCGCCTCCATCCGCGCTTCGCCCGAAAGAACGCCCGAAAACCCGGTCACCTCGACCACGCGGCCTTCGGCAGACAGGCTGTCTTCTATGGTGCGTTCAATGAAGCCGCCATTGTCGCCGTCTTCAGCCTCACTGCTGCCAAACAGCCTGCCAAAAAAACCCGGCTCTTCCGCGTCAGAGGCGTCCTGCGCGACGGAGGAAAACGGTACGCAAAGCAAGGCGGTCAGAAGAAGTGCGCGTTTCAAAAGGCCTGTCCTATGCCGACGTAGATGTAGAAATCCGATGCGGGGGTGTCGCCGCTGACGGGCGTTGCGATATCCAGCCGGATCGGTCCGATGCCGGTCACGTAACGCAAGCCAATCCCCGCGCCTGCATGACTGTCGCCGCTTCCGTCATAGAAGCTTTCTTCGCCGATATAGCCCCAGTCGTAGAAGGCAACACCTTGGAAGGATTCGCCGATGTTTACGCGCGCTTCGCCAGAAAGGCCGACAAAGCTGCGACCGCCCGTGGTGTCAGCGCCGATGTCGACGCCCAGCGATTGATAGTCCTGCCCGCGCACCGTGCCACCACCGCCGGAAAAGAAGCGGAAGGTTGGCGGTGTTTCCAGAAGGTCCGGGCCGGCCAAGGCGCCAAGCTGCAATCGGCCCGCCAGTGTCACGCGGTCCGACGCCACGGTTTGGTAGTACCGACCGTCAAACTCCAACTGCGCGCCTTCGGACGTGCCGGAGAGGCCATAGAACGGCGTTAGCTTCAGGTCCGCGAAATACCCTGACTTGGGGTTCAGCGCATTGTCGCGTCGATCATAGATCGCGCGAAGTGGCAGCGTCAGATACTCATAGGTCTCGGACCCGAAGTCATCTGTCACGTCCGAGAAGACGTAGCCGACGCCGAACTCGACATTCAGTTCATCCGTCGCGCGCCGCTTGAACCCTACGCTGAGGCTAAGCGTGTCGGATTCAAACTCCGGCTCGTCCAGACGCTCAATCTCGCCAAGGACGAACAGATCCGTATCCGCGCGAGGTGTGGCGGGGCGTTCATACCGGGTGGAGAACCGGTAGTCCGTGCCGCCCGTCTGTCCGCCAATCCCGGCGATTTCGCCTTCGACCCGCAACCGTTCGGCACCGCCAAGCCAGTTCCGGTGCAGCCAGAATCCGGACAGGCGCAGACCTTCGACCGTGCTGATCTCGGCCCCCACGCCGAAGCGGCGTGGCGTCTGTTCGACAACCGCGATTTCCAGCGGCAGCGTGTCACCGGCTGCGACTTCTTCGGCTTCGTTGACAACAACCGACCGGAAGGTGCCGGTCTGACGGAGGCGGCGTGCGGCGGCCTCGATTTCGTCCGGATCATAGACCCGGCCTTCTTCAAGCCCGGCAATCTTTAGAATGCGTGCCGTCCGCACATCCTTGTTTCCGGTCACCCCGACGGTGCCGAAACGCACGCGCGGACCCGGTGCCACGGTGAGGCGCACGTCGACCGCTTCGTCGTCATGGCGAATGACGATCTCTTGGTCGTCAATGCTGGCCTTGGCGTGCCCAATCTTCTGCCAAGCCGTCGTTGCTGCGGCAGCCGTGTCCTGAATGACAGGTGTCTCGGCCGGCTGCCCGATGCCAAACGCTTCGGGCAGTTCCGTGCCTGCGGCCAGAGGTGTCACACGCGTTTCCGAGAAGCGATAGATCGGCCCTGGGACCACCGAGACCGTGATCTGGTTTATGCTGGCCGGTGCGTTCAGGGGTTGGATCGACGCGGCCTCGCGTCCATCGATCTGAATGGTCACCACGCCCCCGAAGCGTCCCGAAGCGTAAAGGACCCCTACAAGACGGGCATAGTCGGATCGCGCCGAAGCCAGGATCTCGGCCGGATCAATCAGGTCTTCCGCCTTGGCTTGCTGGATCAGGGAGGCATTGCGCAGATCTGCTTCCAGATCGTCGTCGCCGCCTGCCACGTTGAACGTCAGCGTCTCAAATGCGCTCGCGGCTGTTGTCAGGGCGAGAATGGCTGAAAGGGACAAACCACTTAAACGCAAAAAGCTCAAAACCGATTCCCCCGGCACTCCAACACCATCAAAGTTTCGACCAAGTCCGCGGCAGCGTCTAGCCGCCCTCCCCATCTTGTGAGGCAACGGGCATTTCCCCGCCAAGTAGTTTGACTTCGCGCTGCGGGAAGGGGATCGAAATGCCGTTCGCCTGAAATGCGTCCCAAAGCGCCAGATAGACATTGCCCCGGATGTTCGTCAGACCGCCGGTCGGGTCAGTGATCCAGAACCGCAGGATATAATCCACCGAACTGTCGCCGAACCCGACGATATGGCACACCGGCGCCCGGCTGGACAAAACACGGCTGACGCCGGTACAGGCCTCGATGGCGATCCGGCGCACCTCGTGCGGGTCGTCGGTGTAGGCCGTGCCGAAGTAGATATCGAGGCGGACGAAATCGTTTGAATGCGACCAGTTGACGACCTGTCCGGTGATCAGATCCTCGTTCGGCACCAGAAACTCGCGCCCATCGCGCGTCGTGATTGAAACGTAGCGCGCGCCAAGCGCGTTGATCCAGCCGAAGGTTTCCCCGATCGAGATGACGTCGCCGGGTTTCACCGACTTGTCGAGCAGGATGATGATTCCCGAGACAAGGTTGGAGACGACTTTCTGCAAGCCGAAGCCAAGACCGACACCAATCGCACCCGAGAGGACGGCAAGGCCCGTCAGGTCAAAGCCCACGGCTTTCAGGCCGATGAAGAAGGCCGCACCGTACAGAACGACCTGCATCAGCTTGACGATCAGTTCCTGCATCGACGGCGAAATCGCCTCGTTCCGGCGCACGCGCACCACGGCGGATTGCGTGAACAGACGGGCCATCGTGATCAGGATGCCAACCGCAATCAGGGCGTTGATCAGGATCAGGGCCGAAAGCCGGAATTCACCGAACTCGATCGCAAGGTTGTCCAGAAGCGACCGGAACGCTTCGACCAGCCCGAGGTAATATAGGACCACATAGATCCAGAGCCCCCACTTCACGATGCTGCGCAGGACCGGGTTTCTGACGAGGCGGGCGGCAAACCCCACGGCCAGAATGGCCAGTGTTATGGTCCCGACAAGCTCCAACAGGAAGCGACGCGACGGGAAGGGCGAGACCTCGGCCATGATCGCGGCGGACAGCCAGATCAAGGCCGTGAACAGGATCAGTCCGATCCGGCGCTGAAGGACCACAAGGATCCGAAGTTGCCACTTCGGGCGACCTTCAAGGCCGGCGGCCCAGGCGCGGAAGCGCGGCGCGATCCAACGGCTGAGACTCCAAGCCAACAGCCCCACCAAGACGATGATCGCGACCTGGATTTGCCGGGATGGCAGAAGCAAGGTTCCGGCCTGCGTCATCGCAAGCGACCAGAGGTCCTGCAGTTGGGTCATCAAAGCGTCCATGCCCTAAGCCTCGCACGCGGTGGCGTCGTCTTCAAGCAAACCACTGACGGGCCATGCTTTCACATTTGATAAAAAATGTTTAATGTAAAACATGAAATGATTCGTGTTTTAGTAGGAGGATCAAATGCAACAATCCATTTCCCGAATTGCGCGATGCTCTGTGGCCCTTCGGGGGCTGACGGTTCTGGCCATGGCGGTAACTCTTTTGTCGATCCTCTACACCAGTTTTGTCATCGGTTTTGGGACCGCGAACCAGATGCTGCCCGATGATCTGGCCAGCCTGATCCAGCCTGCGGGAAAGGCGCTTGGCCGTGGGCATATCGCGCTTGTCGCGCTGGCGGGGGTGCCCGCGACGCTGGCCATGCTCTGGACGCTTTGGCAGGCACAAGCGCTTTTCGCGGCCTACGCCACGGGTGCCATCCTGACCGAGAGGACTTCGCGCCTGATCCTTCGGATCGGCTCCGGGCTGATGCTGATCGCGGCACTTGGACCGACGCTCGGCGCGCTGCAAAGCGTCGTGGTCAGTGCTGCCAACCCGGCGGGGCAGCGGACTTTGGCGATCGGCATCTCGAACGCGGACCTCTGGTTGTTGTTGGCGGGCGGGCTGATGACCGTCATTGGCTGGATCATGTTGGAGGCCACGGCCATTGCCGAAGACAACAAGGGTTTTGTCTGATGCACATCGTCGTCCGTCTTGATGTCATGCTTGCGCGCCGGAAAATGACGTCGCGCGATCTGGCCGGGCAGATCGGCCTCTCTGAACAGAACCTCAGCCTCTTGAAGTCGGGGAAGGTCAAAGGGGTCCGGTTTGAAACGCTGGCCGCGATCTGCGACGCGCTCGACTGTCAGCCGGGCGACCTTCTCGAAGCCGAATAGCCCATCAGTCTGCCGGAAATACTCCCGCCGGAGGCACCCCACTGATGTCACCGGGCCTTGCGGGCAAGCGGACCAAGGCGTATCTAGTCGCCCCATGACACCGATCTTCGACATGGATGATCGCGCGCGCCTTCGTGAACGCTTCTTTGGCGCGACGCTGACGGTACTGGCCCGCCTCGGCTGAGGCCAGACGATCACTCCTGTCCGGTCCGAACGCACGGACCACCCTTTCACAAGACGGAACGAACAAATGACATCTGCCCGTACGCTCTATGACAAGATCTGGGATGACCATGTCGCCCATGAAGCCGAAGACGGCACCTGCCGTCTCTATATCGACCGCCACCTCGTCCACGAAGTGACCAGCCCGCAAGCCTTCGAAGGGCTGCGTATGGCCGGTCGTTCGGTCCGCGCGCCGGACAAGACCATCGCCGTGCCGGACCACAACGTGCCGACGACCAAGGGGCGCGACAACCCTGAAGAGATGCCGGAAGACAGCCGCATTCAGGTCGCCGCGCTGGACAAGAACGCCAAGGACTTTGGCATTCACTATTATCCTGTGACCGACATCCGTCAGGGCATCGTGCACATCGTCGGGCCCGAGCAGGGCTGGACCCTGCCAGGCATGACCGTTGTCTGCGGCGACAGCCACACCGCCACGCACGGCGCGTTTGGCGCGCTGGCCCATGGCATCGGCACGTCGGAAGTGGAACATGTTCTTGCGACGCAGACGCTGATCCAGAAGAAGTCCAAGAACATGAAGGTCGAGATCACGGGCAAACTGCGCCCCGGCGTGACGGCCAAGGACATCACGCTTTCGGTCATCGGCAAAACCGGTACCGCCGGCGGCACCGGCTATGTGATCGAGTACTGCGGTGAGGCCATTCGCGACCTGTCGATGGAAGGCCGCATGACGGTCTGCAACATGGCCATCGAAGGCGGCGCCCGCGCGGGCCTCATTGCGCCGGACGAGACCACGTTCGAGTACGTCAAGGGCCGCCCGCACGCTCCCAAAGGCGCGCAGTGGGAGGCCGCCCTGGCCTGGTGGAAGACCCTCTATTCCGATGACGACGCCCATTGGGACAAGGTTGTCACCATCCGGGGCGAGGATATCGCGCCGGTCGTGACATGGGGAACCTCGCCCGAAGACGTGCTGGCGATCACCGACACAGTGCCCGCGCCCGAGGACTTCGAGGGCGGCAAGGTGGAGGCCGCGCGCCGGTCGCTCGATTACATGGGGCTGACGCCGGGCACGAAACTGTCGGAGATC
>CAZMKY010000367.1:0-5755 GCA_964566835.1 uncultured Rhodobacterales bacterium | reverse complement strand
CCGATCCTGATCTGGAACGTCTACAACGCACGCAAAGAAATGCGCTGAGGGGGCTGAGTTATGGATAATATCGCAGGAACCAAATCTGGCCTCACGTGGGCCGTTCATCTCTCGGTCGCGTTTCTCGTCATCGCGTGGCTGTTTCCGACCGTGGGTCTTTTCGTGTCGTCCTTCCGGACCGCGGACCAGATCTCGTCCTCCGGCTGGTGGGCGGCGCTTTTCCCGACGGAACAGGTCGTGCAGGTTCGCACCGGTGGTCGCGACGCCGCGACGCTTGAAGGCGACCTTTATGTCGTCGAAGGCAATTTCTTCGAAGGTGAAGATGCGCTGAACCCCGAGGCCGGCATCGTGGCTTTCGGTGTCTCGTCGCGCGCGGTTGGCGCGTTCCAACCCGGTGACACGGCCGAGGCAGGCGATGGCGAAGAACTGACGCTGCTGCAAGACGGCAGCTATCGCTACACCAGCGTGGAAGAACCGGGCCGCCGTGGCCAACGTGTCTTCGTCACGGCGACAACGCCGCCCGAATTCACCGTCGGCAACTACGAGACGATCCTGTTCTCGGGCGAAGGTCAGGACAATATGGCCAAGGCGTTTTTCAACACGCTGACCGTGACCATTCCAGCAACGATCATTCCGATCGTGGTGGCTGCGTTCGCAGCTTATGCGTTGGCTTGGATGGACTTTCCCGGGCGCGCGCTTTTGATCGCCATGGTCGTGGCGTTGCTGGTTGTGCCGCTGCAATTGGCGTTGATCCCGCTCCTGAAACTCCACTTGGATATCGGGATCGGCAAAGGCTACCTCGGGGTCTGGCTGGCACATACCGGCTTCGGCTTACCCTTGGCGGTGTATTTGTTACGCAACTACATGGTCGGCCTGCCGCGTGACATCATCGAGAACGCCAAGGTCGATGGCGCGACGGATTTCCAGATCTTCACCAAGATCATTCTGCCGCTCAGCTTCCCGGCATTGGCCAGCTTTGCGATCTTCCAGTTCCTCTGGACTTGGAATGACCTTCTGGTGGCCAAGGTGTTCCTGATCGACTCGACCGGTTCCACCACGGTGATGACCAACCAGATTGTGGAGCTTCTGGGCACCCGTGGCGGCAACTGGGAAATCCTCGCAACCGCGGCCTTTGTGTCCATCGCGGTGCCGCTTGTCGTGTTCTTCGCGATGCAGCGGTTCCTTGTGCGCGGCCTGCTGGCCGGATCGGTGAAGTAAGACGTGAACGAAATGGCTTTTTACAACCCAACCGCGCCCGTCGGCGCAAAGCTGGTCAGCGATCCGGATTGGTGGCGGGGTGCCGTCATCTACCAGATCTACCCGCGATCCTACCAAGACTCGAACGGGGACGGGATCGGCGATCTGAGCGGTATCATCCACCGACTGGAGCATGTGGCTTCGCTTGGGGTCGATGCGATTTGGATTTCGCCCTTCTTTACCTCGCCGATGCTCGATTTCGGCTACGACGTCAGCGACTACCGCGATGTGGATCCGATGTTCGGCTCGCTGGGCGATTTCGATGCCCTTGTGCACCGCGCGCATGAACTGGGCGTTCGCGTCATCATCGACCTCGTCCTCAGCCACACCTCGGACCAGCACCCCTGGTTCAAGGAAAGCCGCGCCAGCCGCGATAATCAAAAGGCGGATTGGTACGTCTGGGCAGACGCAAAACCGGACGGCACACCACCCAACAACTGGCTGTCGATCTTCGGCGGCTCGGCCTGGGAATGGGACGGCCAGCGGATGCAGTACTATCTGCACAACTTCCTGAAAGAGCAGCCCGATCTGAACTTCCATAACCCGGATGTTCGGCGCGAGCTTCTGGATGTCGTGCGCTTCTGGCTGGACCGTGGTGTCGATGGCTTCCGTCTGGACACGGTCAACTTCTACTACGCCGACGCGCAACTTCGCGACAATCCGGCCTTGCCAGCGGATGAGGTCAACGACAAGACCGCGCCGTCGGTGAACCCCTACAACTTCCAGGATCACCTCTACGACAAGACCCAGCCCGAGAACCTTGAGTTCCTGAAGGCCTTCCGGGACGTGTTGAATGAATACAACGATATCACCAGCGTGGGTGAAATCGGTGAAAGTCAGCGCGGCGCAGAAGTGCAGGCGGCCTATACCTCTGGTGGGCGTCTGCACATGGCCTATGACTTCGACCTTCTGTCGAATGTGTTTCCGTCCGGAACCCGGATCGCGGAAATCATGGACAAGACCGAAAATGATGTCGGCGGTGGTTGGGCGTGCTGGGCCTATTCGAACCACGACGTGATGCGTCACACCAGCCGCTGGAACTTCACCGAGGCGCAGCACAAGGTCTACACGGCGCTCCTTTTGTCGCTGAAGGGCACGCCCTGCCTCTATCAGGGGGAAGAGCTTGGCCTGACGGAAGCCTATGTGCCTTACGAGGATCTGCAGGATCCTTACGGCAAGCGGTTCTGGCCGAAATTCAAGGGACGTGATGGCTGCCGGACGCCAATGGCGTGGAACGCTGATCGCGCCAATGGCGGCTTCTCGGACGCCAAGCCCTGGCTGCCCGTCGCGATGGAGCATGTGAGCAAAGCAGCCGATGTTCAGGATCGCGACGCGTCCTCCATGCTGTCGTTCTATCGCCGTTTGATCACCTTCCGCAGCGCGCTGAAGCCGCTTCTGAAAGGCAGATACATTGCGGTCGAGGCGGAGGAGAATTTCGTGTCTTTCGTGCGAGAGCACGAGAACGCGCAGATCTTCGTGGCGTTCAACCTGTCGGATACGCCGCGCGATATTCAAGCGCCGGACGGGGAGTGGCGGTTGGACCGTGATGCACCCTTCGACGTTGAAGAGACGGAACAGGGATGGAGACTTCCGCCCTGGCAGGCGTGTTTCGCCTGGGCGGATTGATAAAAAGAATAAGGGAAGAGAGAGATGGCAAATCTTAAGCTGACGGACGTCGCCAAGTCATATGGCACCGTTGACGTGCTGAAAAACATCAACCTCGACATTGAACAAGGTGAACTCATCGTCTTTGTCGGCCCCTCCGGCTGTGGCAAGTCCACGCTGCTGCGCATGATCGCTGGACTTGAGCGGATCACAGGCGGAACGCTTGAGATCGATGGCATGGTCGTCAATGACGTGCCGCCATCCGAACGGGGCATCGCCATGGTGTTCCAGTCCTATGCGCTCTATCCGCACATGACGGTGCGCGACAATATGAGCTTCGCGCTCAAGATCGCGAAGATGAGCCAGTCCGAGATCGACGAGCGTGTCGATCGCGCGGCCAAGATCCTGCAGCTTCACAATCTTCTGGACCGTCTGCCGAAGGCGCTTTCGGGTGGTCAGCGTCAGCGGGTGGCCATTGGCCGCTCGATTGTGCGTGACCCGAAGGTCTACCTATTCGACGAACCGCTCTCGAACCTCGACGCCGCGCTTCGCGTCGCCACGCGGATCGAGATTGCACAGCTGAAAGAGTCGATGCCGGAATCGACGATGATCTACGTGACCCATGACCAGGTCGAAGCCATGACGCTGGCCAGCCGTATCGTGGTTCTGGCCGGTGGCGGCATCGCACAGGTCGGAAGCCCGCTGGAGCTTTACGAGCGCCCAGAGAACGAGTTCGTGGCACAGTTCATCGGTTCGCCTTCGATGAACCTTTTGCCGGGCGAGATCGTCGGCACGGGTGACGTCACGACCATCAAGATGGATGGCGGCGGAACGGCGACCTCTACGGTGCCGTCCTTGGCGGAGGACATGGGTAAGAAGGTCAACATCGGCGTTCGCCCGGAAGACATGGTGGCGGCTGAAGGTGACAACTACATCTACGAAGGCAAAGTCGGCATCACCGAAGCCTTGGGGGAAGTAACGCTTCTCTACTTCGAGGCGGCCGAAGGGGCCGATCCTGTCATCGGCAAGTTGGCGGGCATTCACCCTGATCTTCGCGGCAACACGGTGCGCCTGACGGCTGTGCCGGAGAAGGTGCACGTCTTCCACGACACGCAATCGCTTCTCTACCGCGATCTTCCGATCAAGCGGATCGCTGCCAAGACCCATTGATCCGGTTTGGGGAGGCGCTGCCTCCCCAGACCATTTCACGTGGACCGTGGTCTCAACGGCGTAGCCACCCTGTCGCCAGCGCCTTGGCCCATGTCTCTCTCCCATGCGCTTTTGCCAGCCCGATCATTCGGCTGGCGTCATATGGCACTGATCGAAACGTGACGAGCCATCCTGCCGTGCTCTTTTCCACAATCGCATAAGATGCGTTCGGTGTGCCGGTTTCCATGACATGAAACACCGGCGCGTCGTCATCATATGCTGGGCAGCCGACGCTGCCGGGATTGAGGATTGATCGACCATCCGGAAGGCGTACCAGCCTTGGAATATGGGTGTGCCCACACAAGATCAGGCTTGCCCCCACATCACCGGCGTGGGTCTCAATTTCTTGGAGCGTGCTCGCTCGGATGGAGCCATCAGGTTCGACGCGCTCCAGCCAGTAGGTCAGATCGCTGTCCGGCGTGCCGTGGCACATAAAGATATCGTCATAGACCGTTCGCGTTGCAGGCAGGGCCCTGAGCCAGTCCAGGTCTGACCGGGTCAACTGGTCGTACGCTGCCTTGTCGGACGGCGCCATGCTGGACGGTTCTTCTTCAATCAACCACCTGTCATGGTTGCCACGAATGGAGTGCAAGTTTCCGGCGCGCAGAAGTTCAGCCGTGCCGGCCGCATCCAGAGGTCCGCTGAAATGGTCGCCAAGGTTCACGCCGTCCGATATGCCCAAGCGTTTCATGTCGTCCAGAACGGCGACCAAGGCCGAAGAGTTGCCGTGAATATCAGCAAGAACAGCGATTTTCATGAGTTCAGTCACCTTGCACGAAACGCAAATGGATGTCGGCCGCAGCCCGTAAGATCGCCTTCATGACCGACGAAAGCGGGCTCGTCAGGCCCTGTCAGTCTTTGCATCGAAGATGAAGCCCAGAAAGTTCAGCAGGACCTGGGCTGCTAGGATCGAGGTGGAGCCCGTCGGATCATAGTCTGGCGCGACCTCGACAAGGTCGATGCCGACGATCTCGTGACGGCGGGCAAGCGCCTGCAGCATCTCAAGAACATCGTAATAGAGAAACCCGCCATGGCTGGGCGTTCCCGTGCCGGGCGCGATAGAGGGGCAGAAGGCGTCGATGTCGATGGTGACATAGACCGGCGCGCCCTCTGGCACGCGGGCAATTGTCGCCTCGGGGCCCAAGGCGCGGGCCTGCCGGACGGACAGAATGTCAGACCCCATCGCCCTCGCGTCCGCGTAGCCTTCCTTGGCCGTGGACGAGACATTCCGGATCCCGATCTGGGTCAACCCGCTGACATGGTCGCATTCGGCAGCGCGCCGCATCGGGTTGCCGTGCCCGTGCCGAACACCGTGGCGTTCATCGACGAAATCCAGATGTGCGTCGATCTGGACGATGTGGAACGGGTCCGCTCCCTCAAAGGCGGCGATGCAGGGGATGTTGATGGAATGGTCGCCACCAATGACCACGGGCAGGGCGCGCGCCTTCAGAATGGCCTCCACGCCTTTCCGGATATTCGCGTGACTGGTCATCGTGTCAGTGTGGACGATGTCGGCATCGCCCAAGTCGACGATCCGGACGTCGCCCCCAAGATATGTCCGGTCGTCTTCGTGGTCATAGGCGCCAGCGTGGCCGAACGAGAACAAGGTCGAGGCCTCGCGCACGCCCCTTGGACCGAAGCGTGCACCGGATCGCCACTGCGTTCCGGCGTCAAATGGCGCACC
>CAZMKY010000366.1:0-11351 GCA_964566835.1 uncultured Rhodobacterales bacterium | reverse complement strand
CGCGGCGCCCTGCGCCTAGCCGCACTTGGAATATCCGCAAGAACCGCAGGTCAGACACCCTTCGCTCATCCGCATGTCGAATTGGCCGCAGTTCGGGCAAGATGATCCACGCGGCGCGTCAAGGTTGACCACGGCGGCGTGCGGGTCGCTCTTCAGGCCCATGCCCTCGCCATCGATCATGCCGATCGCGATCAGATGGCGTTCAATCACACCGCCGATCGCGGCGAGGATCGACGGCACGTATTTGCCTTGCATCCATGCACCACCGCGCGGATCAAAGACGGCCTTCAATTCCTCGACGACAAAGCTCACATCGCCGCCACGCCGGAACACTGCCGAGATCATGCGGGTCAAGGCCACGGTCCACGCGAAGTGCTCCATGTTTTTGGAGTTGATGAAGACTTCGAAGGGCTGGCGTCTGCCGCCGACAATAATGTCGTTGATCGTAATGTAGATCGCGTGTTCGCTGTCTGGCCACTTGAGCTTGTAGGTCGACCCTTCGAGTTCCTGTGGCCGATCAAGCGGCTCGGACAGGTAGATGACATCGCCATCGGCAGCCTGTGCCACTTCCGGCGCCCGATCTTCCGTCTCTCCCACGCTCAGCACGCTGCCTGTAACGGCGTTTGGCCGGTACGTGGTGCAGCCTTTGCAGCCTGTCTCAAACGCCTGCATGTAGACGTCTTTGAAGGCCTCAAAATCGATATCCGCCGGCATGTTGATGGTCTTCGAGATCGAGCTGTCGACCCACTTCTGCGCCGCGGCTTGCATCTTGACATGTTCCGCCGGTGTCAGCGTCTGGGCGTTGGTGAAATGATCCGGAAGCGGGCCGTCTCCGTTTTTCTCGCGCCAAAGGTTCACGGCGTAGTCGACGACCTCTTCTTCGGTTCGCGACCCGTCCTTTTGCAGCACCTTCCGCGTGTAGGCATAAGCGAAGACCGGTTCGATCCCGCTGGAGACATTGCCGGCGAAAAGGCTGATGGTTCCGGTCGGCGCGATCGACGTCAAAAGGGCGTTCCGGATGCCGTGCTTTCGGATTGCGTCGCGCACATCGTCGTCCATGGCCTGCATGGCGCCTGAGGCGAGGAACGCCTCTGCATCAAAAAGCGGGAACGCCCCCTTCTCCTTGGCAAGGTCAACAGATGCCAGGTAAGCAGCCCGCGCGATACGCTTCAGCCAACGCTCAGTCAGTTCGGCGGCTTCGTCGGATCCGTAGCGTACACCAACCATCAACAACGCATCGGCCAAACCTGTGACGCCAAGGCCGATCCTGCGCTTTGCCATGGCTTCGCGTGCCTGAGCCTCAAGCGGGAAACGTGATGCGTCGACAACGTTGTCCATCATCCGAACCGCAAGGCCGACCAACGTGTCCAAGGCGTCTTCGTTCAGCTCAGACCCGTCCTCGAAGGGCGTGTCGACCAAACGCGCCAGATTGATCGACCCCAGAAGACATGCACCATAGGGGGGCAAGGGCTGCTCGCCGCATGGATTGGTTGCTGCAATCGTCTCCGCATAGGCGAGGTTGTTCATCTGATTGATGCGGTCGATGAAAATCACGCCGGGTTCGGCATAGTCGTATGTCGCCCGCATGATCTTGTTCCAAAGTCCGCGGGCGGAAACCGTCTGATAGACTTTGCCATCGAAAATTAAGTCCCACGATCCATCGGCTTTCACCGCTTCCATGAAAGGATCGGTGACAAGGACGGACACGTTGAAGTTCCGCAGGCGGGACGGATCGGATTTTGCGTCGATGAAGGCTTCAATGTCGGGATGATCACACCGCATCGTGGCCATCATCGCGCCGCGTCTGGCACCGGCGGACATGATTGTCCGGCACATTGCATCCCAGACATCCATGAAGCTGAGCGGACCAGATGCGTCAGCTGCAACGCCTTTAACACCCGCGCCCTTCGGGCGGATGGTCGAGAAGTCATAGCCGATGCCGCCGCCCTGCTGCATCGTCAGCGCGGCCTCCTTCAGGCCATCGAAGATACCGGCCATCGTGTCGGGTATCGTGCCCATGACAAAGCAGTTGAAAAGCGTGACCGATCTGTCGGTGCCTGCCCCAGCCACAATCCGGCCAGCAGGCAGGAACTGAAAGTCTTCCAGCGCGCCATAAAAGCGCTCTTCCCAAACATCCTTGTCCGTCTCAACAGACGCGAGCGAACGTGCAATCCGGCGCCACGTGTCTTCAATGGTGACATCAAGCGCCGTCCCATCCGCCGCTTTCAGGCGGTACTTCATATCCCAGATCTGTTCGGCAATCGGGGCAGCAAAGCGACTCATCGCGGCATCCTTTGATGCAGTGGGGAAGGCTGATAAATATATGCAGGATGCGCGGATTCGTCCACGTCATTTTCCCACTTATCCACAACCTGTGGCCTTGAGACCGCCCTGTCGCCCCTATACCTTGTAATGTGCCGAAGGGGGTATTGATGGCGGGAAAGCTCAATCTGATTAAGCTGAGTGTCGGCAGCGAGAGCGTCGAGACGCTGATCGACTGGCAGCGAAACAGGTCGCGCCAGATCAAGGGCAACCGCTATTTTCATATCACGCGTATGTGGCCCAAACGCGCGGAAGAGTTGCTGGACGGCGGCTCTATTTACTGGGTCATTCAGGGTGTCGTGCAGGCCCGCCAAGCGATTGTCGGTCTGGATGAAGTCATAGGCGAAGACGGAATACGCAGATGCGCGATCCTCTTGGATGAAGAGGTTGTCCGGACAGAGCCAACGCGCAAGCGGCCGTTCCAAGGCTGGCGCTATTTGACTGGGGAAGATGCGCCACGAGACCTTTCGCAAGAGGCTGCGCGAGACAGCGCGGATCTGCCTCCTGCCCTCATGGCAGCCCTGTCCGAAATAGGCGTCCGCTAAGACATCAGGCCTATTCGTCGCCCGTTTCGATCTTCAGGCACTTGGCGAGTTCACGCCATGTGGCCCGAATGGCCGGTGTCCATGACGCCGCGCGCGAACGGAAGATGGTGGCTTGGCTTTTCAGGACGAGACCATCCCCAAGGACGCGCAAATGGTTTGCGCGGAGCGTCTCGCCCGTGGAGGTAATATCCGCGATCGCTTCTGCCGTAAGGTTGGCCACCGTGCCCTCCGTGGCGCCCTGACTGTCGACCAGCTGATAGTCCGACACGCCGGCTTCTTGCAGAAACTCCCGCACAAGGCGGTGATACTTCGTCGCGATGCGCAGGCGGTGCCCATGCTCGGCGCGGAAGGCGGACGCGGCGGCGTCCAGATCATCCAGCGTTTCGACATCGGACCAGAAATCCGGAACTGCAATCACAAGATCGGCGCCGCCAAATCCAAGCCGTTCGATTTCCTCGACGCGCGCATCCCAGAACGCGAGCTTCTCGCGCACCATGTCGGTGCCTGTCACGCCCAAATGGATGCGGCCCGCCGCCAACTCGCGCGGGATTTCCCCCGCAGACAAGAGGACAAGCGACACGCCTTCGACCCCATCGACACTGCCTGCGTATTCACGCTCGCCGCCCGACAGGGCCAGTGCGACGCCACGCTGGCCGAACCAATCGAAGGTCTTGTCCATCAAACGCCCTTTGGAGGGCACGCCAAGCTTCAACATCAGAGCGCCCTCAGTGCGATGGCAATTCCCGGCCGGATCACGCCGCCGACCGCTGGGATCGGGTCGCCCAATGCGCGCGTCAGCGCATCATAACGTCCGCCGGTCGCAACGGGCGGCAAATCCGGACGCGCGGGCGCGGAGAAACCGAACACAACGCCATCATAGTATTCGAGCGAGGTGCGACCGTAGCTGGCATCAAATTGGATGGCGTCCACATCGACACCAAGGGCCGACAGCGCATCCAAACGGCTTTCAAAGCGTCCAACGCCCGCCTCGATCGCCGGAAGGTCTACGGCGATATCTGCCAGCATCGACAACGCATCGGGTGCACGGCCACGGACCCCGGTGAGCATATCGATCAGCTTGACTTCGGCTCCGGGAATAGGCGGCTCGTTCGCTTCTGCCTGAAGCGCTTCGATCCGGGCCCGAACTTCGCTTGCGGATCTAAGGCCAATTTCAACGGCATTGGATGTCTTTTTGCTGCCAGCATCCAGAAGCGCGCGGCGCCCCGCCGACACTTTGCCTTTGCCGGAATAGGCATCCAGAAGCTTTCGGAATCGCTTCGGACGCCAAAGGTGGTGCCGCAACGCTGCTTTCCGCGCTGCACTGGCCGTAAGCCCTTCAACGGCATCGCCGAGCAGTCCAATGTCCCCCATGGAGGCCATCAGACCCAATGGTTCCAGCGCGTCTGCCATGGTCGCAAAGACTTCGGCATCGGCCTCTGCCGGCGCACCGCCGACAATCTCGAAGCCCACTTGCAGGTATTCCGCATCACGGTCCGGCGCCTGCTCCTGACGACGAAAGACTTCACCCGCATATGTGAACCGTCCTTCGCGTCGCCCTTCTCGAACCAGACGCGACACAAGCGGAACAGTGAAGTCCGGGCGCAGCATCATCTCGCCCTGAAGCGGGTCGTGCGTCACGAAGGCACGACCACGGATATCCTCGCCATAAAGGTCAAGAAGCGTCTCGGCCGGTTGCAGAATGTCGAATTCCACAACTTCTGCGCCCGACGCTTCAAAGACCGCACGCAGGCGGTCGGCTTCGGCGCGAATTCTGGCCTTCTCAGGCATCACTCGGCATCCAGTATGCGACGCACTTCGGCCACGAGGTCAGCGCGGGCGACTTCGGTCTGGGCGGGCTGGCCCTTCCATTCTTCCAGTGTCGCGGTTTCCGCAATCTTGGCGCCAAGCACCAGATCCTTGATCTGAACCACACCCCGTTCGGCTTCGTCGCCACCTTGAATGACGGCGACAGGTGCGCCACGCTTGTCTGCATACTTCAGCTGATTTCCGAAGTTCTTCGGGTTGCCCAGATAAACCTCGGCCCGGATGCCGGCGGCGCGCAGTTCTGCGGCCATCGCCTGATAATCAGCCATCCGGTCGCGGTCCATCACCGTGACGACGACGGGTCCAACGGCAGTCCCGCTGGTCTTGCCCTTGGCGTCGAGCGCAGCAAGCAGGCGGTCGACACCGATCGAGATGCCTGTCGCCGGAACGGCCTGTCCTGTGAAGCGTTTGACCAGATCATCGTATCGGCCACCGCCGGCAACAGATCCGAACTGGCGCGGACGGCCTTTCTCGTCCCGGATCTCGAACGTCAGTTCAGCTTCAAAAACCGGTCCAGTGTAGTAGCCAAGTCCACGGACAACAGACGGGTCGATGACGATACGGTCCGGGCCATAGCCTGCGGCCTCGCAAAGCGCGGCAATGTCGCCCAACTCGGCCACGCCAGCGCCGCCCGTCGGATTGTCACCCACAATGTCGCCGAGACGCGCCAAAGTTGCCGCTGCTTGGTCTGCACCGGCTTCCGTGAAGGACAAGATCGTGTCGATCTGGTCAGGCGAAAGCCCCGCCCCTTCGGTGAAGTCACCGCTGTCATCCTTGCGACCGTCCCCCAAGAGCGCGCGCACACCGTCCGATCCGAGGCGATCCAGCTTGTCGATGGCCCTGAGTACGATGCCGCGTTCCTTTTCGGCCGTCTCGGGCAGGCCGGCGACCTCCAAAACACCATTCAGGACTTTGCGGTTGTTGACGCGGATCACATAGTCCCCGCGCTCAATTCCCACGGCCTCCAAGGCGTCGGCCAGCATCATGCAAATCTCGGCATCGGCAGCAACGCTGGCGGTCCCAACAGTGTCGGCATCGCATTGGTAGAATTGCCGAAAGCGACCGGGCCCCGGCTTTTCGTTTCGCCAGACAGGTCCCATTGCATAACGGCGATACGGCGTTGGCAGGTCGTTGCGGTGCTGTGCATAGACCCGTGCCAAAGGAGCGGTCAGGTCATAGCGAAGGGCGACCCAAGCCGCATCCTCGTCTTCCTGCCACGCAAAGACGCCTTCATTCGGACGATCGACATCCGGCAGAAACTTGCCCAGCGCCTCTACCGTCTCAACGGCGGAGGATTCCAAGGCGTCAAAGCCGTGCGCATGGTAAACCTCGGCAATGCGGTCCAACATTGCCTTGCGCCGGACGACATCGTCGCCGAAATAGTCACGAAAGCCCTTTGGCGTTTCCGCCTTGGGGCGCGGGGTCTTTTTCACTTTGGCCATGAGAGGTCCCTGCCCTAGTCGGGGCGGGGTGTAGCCGAGGGTCCGCGAGGGAGCAAGCTATGGACGTCACTCTGGAAGAACGTATCGCACATCTGGAACGGATCGTGGACGACTTGAACGCCGTCGTGGCACGTCAGGATTCCGAAATTGCAACCCTGACACGCCGGGTCGAAATGCTGATGCAGCGCGAAGCGCAGCGCGAGGCCGAAGGCTCTGGCGGTGTCGTGCTCGGGGATGAGAGGCCGCCGCATTATTGAGTTTCGGCGGAGGGGTTTCACCCCTCCGAACCTCCCCGAGAGTATTTCAGGCAGAATGATGTGAGGGGTCAGCGCTCTTGAAGGAGGGCGGCGATTTTCTTTCGTGCACTTGCCTGCGAAAGGCTGTCGGCCAATTCGACAAGTGATGCGGTCGCAGTCTCACCCGGGATGAGTGCAAGGCCCTGCAATCCGGCGTTGCCGACACCGGACGCCGCCGGGCCTTTGCCGGGTATCGTTTCAAAGGCCCGCGCGACAAGGTTTGCGATTGGGGTGACAAGCGCATCCGAACGCACGGACGCCGCGATCCAGACAAGCCCCTTCAACACGTCTGCATTGGCGGGTGTAAAGAGGATCTCGAACTCCCCGTAATGCACCGTGTCTGACAACTGTGCGATAATGCGTTTTTCCAAGACGGTGTCGCTTGTCGCGGCGAAGTCCAACCAGCTTTCCAGGCACGTCTTGATCCAATCCGCATCGCATTGATCCAGCACGTTGCGGGCGCTTTTCAGAAACGCAGCAGAGGGCTTCGTCCCCTTCGCCTTGGAAGCCGTGTGCAAAAGCATGTGAGCTACCTTGGCCCGTTCAGCGGTCATGCTGGCGATGTGGAGCAAGACCGTATCGCCGAAGGCATCACCCGGCAGGTCTTCGTAAGGTGCGAGACCGGAACCGGAATCCTCTTGCAAGATTTCATCGATGCGCTTTGCGAGGCGGGCAAACGGGTCGCCGGGCCACGCGCGAAACGCGCCCAACTCCCACGCCGCGCGAATGTCGAGCAATTGACCGAGCGCCGGTTCACTGAGCTTTGTTTGGCGGGATTGGCGTTCCACCTGTTGCAGGAGCCCGGCCAGCGGCCAGTGCACAGCACCTATCCGTTCAATCGCTGGCCTCTCGCCCCATGCTTGCATAGGCCGGTCCGCCGGCGCGCCCTGGGCCGCAAGGATGGTTTGGGCCATATCCAACAACGTCTCAGCCGGAACATCCAAAGCAGATCGCATCAGTTCCGAGAAGCATCCGAACCCCCGCACGCCATAGATCGGCTTGTCGCTTCCGAAGTTCCGGGGTCGCATGACGATGTCGCGATGCCGCCAGAGCCAGAGCACCACGTGACGTCGAACCGCGACATCCGAGGTCTTCAGCAGGCCAAAGGCTGCGCTGGCCTGGACCGGTTCCGCGATGGCGCCCTTCGATCTTGTGCCGGCCGCGATACGTTCAATCTCGATCACGTCGATCAGGCGTCCGACCAATGTCCGGGCCAGATCAGGCGAGTCCGAAGCAAGCGCACGACAGGAGCGCTCTGTCGCAACCTTGCCTTCGCGCGCGGACAGAATGCCGAGCAGCCTCAGGTCGATGTCTGTTTGCATGACGCCTAGACGTCCTCGACGAGTACGACACCCGGCAAGGACTTCAGCGCGCCTTTGATCTGCGGCGACACCGGCCAACCGTCGCCAACCGACACGACAACATCCTGCGGCGCGTCACCGACCGGGCGGTCCAGCGCCGTGAACTGGATCGCGCCTTTCGTCTTGACCGACGCATCCTCGCGGTAGCGGTTGAGGACCGAGAAGACCAAGGGCACGGCCTCTGCATCATCGAACAGAACATTGAGACCAGCGCCGCCGGCGTCAGCCACAATCCCGTCGATCGGGGCCACGGACCTTGCCACCGGATCGAACTGGCCTTCGTTGAACCGTGCCTCCAGCGTCATCACGACCTGATTTGTCTGATCAAAGACGCGCCGGACGCCGTCAAAGTCGTCGGGGAACAGCGCCATGCCCGCGACCTGTCCCGTCGGGTCAGAGATGTTCATTCGGAAAAACCGCGTGCCGCGACCGGACTTTCGTTCCTGCAGGCCCGACACGATCACGCCCACCTTGGCAATCGCAGCGCCTTCGCGTTCGGCCTTTTCCTGAAGTTCAGCCAGCGTCAGAAGGTTCTTTCGCTTTAGCGCCGCCGCGTAGTCATCCAGCGGATGACCCGAGAGGTAGAAGCCGATGGCCGTTTGCTCTTCTTCCAGACGTTCGTTCGGCAGCCAGTCTTCTGCGGGGGACATGCGCGGTTCCGGCAGATCATCGCCCGCTTCGCCGAAAAGCGAGACCTGGTTCGATGCGCGCTGTTCGTGGATGGCCGCCGAATAGGCCGTCAGTTGATCGAGTGACTGGAACATCTTGCGCCGGTTCTGGTCGAGTTCGTCAAAGGCCCCGGCCCGCGCCAGCATTTCAAGCGGGCGTTTTCCGATCCGTTTCAAGTCGACGCGTCGCGCCAGATCAAACACCGTTGCAAAGGGCTTGTCGCCCCGGCCTTCGACAATCAGGCGCATGGCTTCGATGCCGACGTTTTTCAACGCGCCCAGCGCGTAGACCAGCTTGCCTTCCTTCACACTGAAATCTGCCTGACTGCGGTTCACGCAAGGCGGGACAATTTCAATGCCCAAGCCGCCGCGTCCCTTGGGGGTACGCACCTCGGCGGCATAAATGGCAAGCTTGTCCGTCAGATGCAGATCGCAATTCATGACGCCGGCCATGAACTCGACAGGATGGTTCGCCTTCAGCCAACCGGTCTGGTAGCTGACAACGGCATAGGCCGCTGCGTGAGATTTATTGAAACCGTAGTTGGCGAACTTGTCGAGAAGGTTCCAAACCTCCAGCGCCTTTTTGTCATCGACCCCGTTTTCCTTGGCGCCGGCGATGAACTTCGGGCGTTCAGCGTCCATTGCCTCCTGGATCTTCTTACCCATCGCGCGACGAAGTAGGTCGGCGCCACCAAGGCTATAGCCCGCCATCTCTTGCGCGATCTGCATCACCTGTTCCTGATAGACGATGATGCCCTGCGTCTCGTCCAGAATGTGGTCGATGGAAGGATGAAGCCGTTCACGCTCGGCCCGGCCGTTCTTCACGTCGCAATATTGCGGAATGTTCTCCATCGGCCCGGGACGGTAGAGCGCGACAAGCGCCACGATGTCTTCGATCGTCGTGGGTTTCATGCGCCGCAGCGCGTCCATCATGCCGGAGCTTTCCACCTGAAACACGGCAACAGTGCGGGCCTTGGCGTAAAGTTCGTAAGTTGCCTCGTCGTCGAGGGGTATGTGCCCGATGTCATTCTCGGTGCCGGTCTCAGGCGTGTAAAGCTCCGTCCCATCCGGGCCGATATGAAGATCCCGTCCCCCCTTTCGAATTTGGTCGATGGCGTTCTGGATGACGGTCAGCGTCTTCAGGCCAAGGAAGTCAAATTTCACCAACCCGGCCTGTTCCACCCACTTCATGTTGAATTGGGTGGCCGGCATCTCCGATCGCGGGTCGCGGTAAAGGGGCACAAGCTTGTCCAGCGGACGATCCCCGATCACGACACCAGCGGCGTGGGTCGAGGCATTTCGCAAAAGACCTTCGACCTGTTGACCATAGTTCAACAGCCGCTCGACGACCTCTTCGGCCTTGGCCTCTTCTCTGAGGCGTGGTTCATCCGCCAGCGCCTTTTCAATGCTGACCGGCTTGACCCCTTCAACCGGGATCAGTTTCGAGAGCCGATCAACCTGGCCATAGGGCATCTGCAACACGCGGCCGACGTCACGCACGGCTGCTTTTGACAGCAGTGCGCCGAAGGTGATGATCTGGCCAACCTTGTCCCGTCCGTACTTTTCCTGGACGTAGCGAATGACTTCTTCACGTCGGTCCATGCAGAAGTCGATGTCGAAGTCCGGCATCGAGACACGTTCGGGATTCAGAAAGCGTTCGAACAGAAGAGAATATCTGAGCGGATCCAGATCGGTGATGGTCAGGGCATAAGCGACAAGCGAACCGGCGCCCGAACCACGTCCGGGTCCAACCGGGATGTCATTGTCCTTGGCCCATTTGATGAAATCGGCAACGATCAGGAAGTAGCCCGGGAAGCCCATGCCCTCGATGATCCCAAGCTCGAATTCCAGCCGCTTGTCATACTCTTCGCGCGGCGCGGCTGCCTCGATCACACTCAGACGGGCTTCCAATCCTTCCTTGGCCTGACGGCGAAGTTCTTCGACCTCGTCGTCTGCGAATTTCGGCAGAATGGGGTCGTGTTTCGCGGTGGCGAATGCGCAGCGCTTGGCGATCTCCACCGTATTTTCCAGCGCTTCGGGCAAGTCGGCAAAGAGCGCAGCCATCTCTTGCGGAGACTTGAAGTAGTGCTGTTGTGTCAGCTTACGGCGCGGCGTTTGCTGGTCGACATAGGCGCCTTCGGCAATGCAGATCAAGGCGTCATGCGCTTCATACATTTCTGTCTTCGGGAAGTAGACATCGTTCGTCGCGACCAGTGGCAGACCCATCGCATAGGCCATTTCGACCAGCGGCTGTTCAGTGCGCTGCTCTGCCTCGGGCAGCGTTCCGCCTTCTTCGGGATGGCGCTGCAACTCCACATAAAGTCGGTTGGGGTAGATTGCCGCAAGGCGCGTCATCAGCGCCTGGGCCGGCGCGGTCTGCCCTTGCTGCAAAAGCCGCCCAACAGGGCCATCCGCCCCGCCTGAAAGACAAATCAAGCCGGCGGCGTTGGCCTCCAAGTCTTCCAGAGTGACTTGCGGCCGATCCGCTTCGCGCAAGTACAACGCGGAATTTAGCAGCATCAGGTTCTCGTAGCCTTCGCGCGACTGCGCCAAAAGAACGATAGGTGCAGGCGTTGCCGAAGCCTCCCCCGGTGCCGTCGCAACGTAGGCCACATCAACCTGACATCCGACGATGGGTTGAATGCCCTGACCCAGCGCCGAGACGGAAAACTCCAACGCCGCGAACATGTTGTTCGTGTCCGTCACTGCGACGGCGGGCATTTCGTGTTGCGCGCAAAGGCCCGGCAGTTTCTTGAGGCGGATCGCGCCTTCAAGGAGCGAGTATTCCGTATGCACTCGCAGGTGGATGAATCGGGGATTGCTGCTCATGCGACCACGATATGATGTGGCTGGCTGCGAATGAAGGGCAGAATGATGTTATCCCCAAGCAAAT
>CAZMKY010000365.1:0-3925 GCA_964566835.1 uncultured Rhodobacterales bacterium | reverse complement strand
TCAAAGGGCCAGCCGTCCTGAGGCCCGCCAAGGACCTCCAGCATGAGGGCAAGATCTCCGGGGTGCCGCGCCATGGCGCCGTCAGTGCTCAGCGGCAAATCCGTGCTCGTGGCCATATCCCGAGGGATCAGACCGACCGTTGGGCGAAGACCATAGATGTTGGCCCACGCGGCCGGGTTCCTCAGGCTGCCCATCATGTCCGAGCCGTCGGCAACAGGCAGCATGCCCGAAGCGACGGCGACCGATGCTCCGCCAGACGAACCGCCGCAGGTTCGGCCCTGATCATAGGGGTTCAGCGTCCGCCCAAAGACGTCGTTGAAAGTTTGCGACCCAACGCCAAATTCGGGCGTATTGGTCTTTCCGATGATGATCGCACCGGCATCTTTCAGACGTCGGGCCAGCCGATCGTCGTGCATCGGCACATGGTCGGCCATTGTCGCTGACCCATGCGTCGTTCGAAGCCCCGCCGTTTCGGTCAGATCCTTGATCGCCATTGGAATCCCAGACAGCAGCCCGGGGCGCGGGTTTTCGGCCTCTGTCAGCAACGCGCCCCGATCGCGTAGCGAAACGATGGCATTCAGCGTCGGGTTGAGCCGATCAATCTGATCCAGCGTCTCACGCATCAGCTCCGTGGCCGAGATGTCCCCGGCGCGCAACGCTTCGGTCAACTCTGTCAGCGGTCGGGTGGTCAGCATGAGGTATCCTTCAGGTCAGGGACGCGTGTGAACCACGGCCGCGCCGCTTCCAGCTGGGCCGCCAGTGCCATGAGAACGTGATCCTGCCCAAAGCGGCCGGCAAAGTGCAGCCCGATCGGCAAGTCTTCCGAAGACCACGCCAAGGGCACTGACATCGCCGGTTGCCCGGTGGCATTGAAGGCGGCTGCGAATGGGGAGTAGGCAAAGACGCCCCCGGGACCCGTTCGGTAGTCCACATAGTCCGGGTTCGAATGATCGAAGCGGCCGATCTTGGCCGGTGGTTCGGCCAATGTCGGGCAGAGAAGGACGTCGCAGGTGTCTTCAAACCATTGCGCCATGTCACGGCCATAGCGATGAATGCGATTGACCGCGCTCAGATAGTCGGCGCCGCTGAGCGTGGCTGCGTGCTGAAGCGCCCCTCGCGTCAAAGGTTCAACATCGTCGTCGCGAAGCGTGCGTCCATGTTCGGCAAGCGCGGCGCGGACCGTCAATGCTGTGCCGCAGGCTACGATATCGGTCCAAGCGGACATCATGTCCTGATGATCCGGTGTGGCGGGTCTGGCGGGAAAGACGCTGTGGCCCAAGCCTTCCAACAGCGCTGCGGCCTCGTGGACGGCCGCACTGCAATCGGCGTGGATCGCTCTGCCGTCAAAGGTCGTGTCCGTGAAGGCGATGCGAAGGGGGGCAACTGGTGCCGTCAGGGCAGATGTGAAGCTGCCCGGCATGTCCGGTGCGGTGTAGGGCGCACCGAGATCGGGACCTGCTGTTGCGTCCAGCAGGGCCGCAGTGTCCCGCACGCTTCGGGTCAGAAACCCGTCGCTTGCCATCCCGGCCCAGCTTTCGCCCGAGATCGGACCATCCGGCATGCGGCCCCGCGTGGGCTTGAAGCCGAACAGTCCCGTGCAGGATGCCGGAACCCGGATTGAACCGCCCCCATCGGATCCGTGCGCCGCTGGCACGATCCCGGCCGCGACTGCAGCGGCCGCCCCGCCGGAGGATCCACCGGGCGTGTGCTCAAGGCTCCATGGGTTTCGCGTCGGTCCACCATTCGCCCTTGCTTCCGTTGCAACGCCAATGGCGTTCTCGGGCACGGCAGTTCGGCCGAACGTCACCAGACCGGCCGCTTCCAGCCGCGCGAAAAGCGTCGATGTCACGGTGTCCGGCAACCCGCGCATAAGGGCTGATCCGTCGGTCGCTGGGAACGCGGGCGTCTCGGCCCCGATGTCCTTGAGTAGGAACGGAACACCATAGAGGGGCGCGTCCTTCGGCGCGGACACGATCTGGCTTCGCGCATAGTCCACGTTCATCGATACGATCGCATTCAGGCCTGGGTTCAGCGCCTCGGCAGTCTTGAGCGCGTGGTCCAGCAAAGCCTCGGGCGTCACCACACCCTCCCGGACCAGCTTGGCCAGTCCAACGGCGTCATGGCGCCGGTAGTCGTCCAGCAAAGCCAAGCGCTACCGCAGGCCGCGTTCGGCGATGAACGCCGCCAGATCAAGGATCAACTGGCTGCGGGCTGCCGCAACGCTGGCAGAGGTCACTGGCGCCTGCATTTGGACCGTCAGATCGAAGAGCTCGGACGTGCCACGCCGCTGCCCGTCAAGCGGGGCAATGAAGACTTGACCAGAAAGGCGCATCTGGCCGCTTGGCAGGGCCAGAAGATCCTCGACCCGAACATCGACACGTGCGGCGGGAAAGTCGTCAAACGGCCAAGGCTCGGGCGCCACGTTGGCATTGGTCAGAGCGGCAAGCGACCGTGTCAGGCCAAGCGTAAAAGCACGCGTCGGATCATCCGCCCAGAGAAGATCGGGCAGGGCCGTCAGTGTGCCGCTTTCGTCCTGATAGAAGATCTCTTCCAGCGCGGCATAGCTTGGCAAAGAGACTTCCCGCACCTCGACGCTTGGGTAAGCGATCCGCACCGATTGGGTGGGCGCCGGAACTGAAGCGGGCACACGGATCTCTGGTGACGCACAGGCCATGAGAAAGAGCGGAAGCAAAAGGGCCAGTCGGTTCATGCTCATCGTCCCAGAATGATTGAATTCGGTCGTCGTTCCAACGCGCGCGACAAGGCCTCTACCGCGGCGGCGGCCTGCTCCACTTCGCGAAGCGTCTGAACGGTTTGCCGATTGAAGTCAGATTGCTCGGAATAGGCCGAAAGCGTCGCGCTTGCCTGGTTCAGCAGACGGCTCAGTCGGTCGACGGCACCGGGCAGATCATCGGCCGCCTCGGCCACCGCATTGGCAGCGCGTTCTGTCGCCGCCAGCGTTTCATTGGCGCTGTCGATCAGGCCACCTTCGCGCAGTTCAGCAAGGGCGGTTTGCACTTCACCCAATGCGCCGGACAAGCTGCTCGGCAGGTCTGCCGCCATCATGTCAGCAAGGAAACGGTCGGCCTCGTCAAGAACGTCCACCAATTCGGACGACAGCGCATCAAGCGGCAGCTCTTGCAGCGTCGCCGTCAGGCTATCCAGACGCTCCACCAAGGCCGGCACGCCTTCGACCGAAGTCTCCACGCCACGCGCTGCATCTGACGCGGCGGCCAGCGTGGTGCCGATCTTTTCAACCAAACCTTGCTGACGTGCGTCTTCCAATAGCGTTTGCAGGCTTTGCAGAGCGGCCTGTGCGTCTTGCGGCAAGGCGACCGTCGCAGGCGCAGCGAGAATGGCGCTCGCGGCTTCGGTCAAGTCCGCCAGATCGGCCAGTGTGGCGTCCAGCGGCAAGGCCGCAACGCGAGAGGCCAGCGCATCCACCGACGCCAAGGCCTCTGGCGCACCCGCAAGCGCGGTCTCGACACTTTCCGCCGCGCCGCGCGCGGCCGCCAGCGTGTCGTTCAACTGGCGAATGGTGTCTTCGGTCGTGATGCTTTGGATCAGGCGCGTTGCCTCCGCCAAGGCGTCTTGCGCGGACGAGGGCAGGGACTGTGTGGCCGGGTCGCTTAGGACGGCGTTGGCCGCTGCGGCAAGCTCCGAGGCATTTGAAACGAGACCGTCCAAGGGCAATCCATTGACCTGTTCCGTCAGCGCCGTCAGCCGCGCCACCAAGTCCGGCACACCTTCCGATGCGGTGCCCAATGTCTCAGCAGCTTGGCCGGCCGCATCGACCGCCGCCAATAGCCGTTCGATCCCATTTTGAGCTTCAACCTGGTCCAGCAAGGTCGACAGTCGCGTCGTAACCGCGCCGATGTCTTCGACAATGGCGCTCACATCGGCGGGCAGCGCCTGGATGTCTTCC
>CAZMKY010000364.1:0-1832 GCA_964566835.1 uncultured Rhodobacterales bacterium | reverse complement strand
GCCGAGGTCAGCCTTTCAGCAGCGTTCTTGCTGTCTGGACAGCTGCGCCAGCGTGACCTGCAAGCGCTTTCACATCTTGCGAGATCGTGACCATATCGAAGCCCCAGCCAATGGCCTTGGCGCCGTATTCGGCACTGCCGCAGTGCAAAACGGCAAACTTTCCGGCCGACTTGGCCGCCGCCAGAATGCGCTTGATGACTTCGATCATCTCGTCTTCTTGACGGTCCATACCGGGTGCAAGGCGGCCGTTCGTGACGCCAAGCGTCAGATCGGCCGGACCAATATACAGGCCATCAATTCCTTCCGTGCCCGCGATTTCTTCAACATTGGCGACGCCATCAGCGGTCTCGATCATCGCGAAGGCCAACATCTCTTCGTTGGCTTCTTGTGCGTAACCATCCCCTGCGGCGAACAAGGCGCGTGTCGGGCCGAAGCTCCGTGTGCCACGCGGCGGATAGCGCATGTATGACGCAAATAGTGCAGCCTCTTCGGCGTTGTTGACCATCGGGCAAATGACGCCATAGGCCCCCGCATCCAGCATCTTCATGATAATGCCGGGTTCGTTCCAAGGCACCCGCGCCAGTGGAGTGACCCCCGTCCCGCGCAGCGCCTGAAGCATGCCCATTGCGTGAGAGTAATCCAGAAACCCGTGCTGCACATCGACCGTCAAGGCGTCGAAGCCCTGCGCGGCCATGATCTCGGCCACGAACGGCGACCCGATCGAAAGCCAGCCGTTCAGGCAAGGCTGTCCTGCCTCCATTGCAGCTTTTAGGGCGTTCTTCTGCATGACAGGGTCTCCTTAAGACATCTCGTAGGGCTTAAGCGCATCCCAATCGAACGTGACCCCGGTGCCCGGGACGTCTGGCGCGATGGCCTTGCCATTTTCCAAGACAAGCGGACGTTTGGTATAGCGATCAATTGGGAAGGAATGGACTTCGAGCCAGCCCGCATGGGGCTGCGCGGACATGAGACTGACGTGGAGCTCCTGCATACCGTGGCTGCAAACCGGAATGCCCGCTGCGCGCGCAACTTCAGAGGCTTGCAGCCAGCCTGTGATCCCACCGCAGTTGGAGGCATCGGGCTGCAGGAAACTTAGCTTGGAATACCGCGCAGCATGTTCGAACTCGTGCAGGATATGCAGGTTTTCTCCCATGGCGAGCGGAACGCCTGTGGCGTCCGCGATCCGGCCATAGCCTTCGAAGTTGTCCGGTATGATCGGTTCTTCGAACCAGAGAATATCATGCTCCATGAACGCCAGGGCTGCGCGAATGGCGGTGTCTTCATCCATGGAGTAGTTGGCATCGACGGCAAAGGGCACCCCTGCCCCAATCGCTTCGCGCACCGCCGCAACCCGTGCGATGTCTTCCTCCAGCGACGGTTGGCCGACCTTGATCTTCACGCCACCCGCACCGGCCGCAAGATAGCCTTTGCAGTTCGCGACAAGCTTCTCGACAGAATACCCAAGGTCGATGCCCCCGCCATAGGCGTTGCACCGGTCTGAGGCGCCACCCGCCATTTGAGCAAGGGATTGGCCGCCCGCCTGTCCGCGAAGGTCCCAAAGCGCAATGTCCACGGCAGAAATGGCAAAGGACGCAATTCCGCCCCTAGCAACGTAGTGGACGTGCCATCCCATGGCCTCGTAGAGGGCTTCAACATCGTCAGCGGACTGGCCAACAAGAAAAGGTGCCAGATCATGCTTGATCATGGCGGCAATGGCATAGCCACCCTTGCCGCCAGTATAGGTATAGCCCGTGCCTTCACGGCCATCCTCAAGCGTGACGGTCGCCGTGATCAGTTCAAAATGCGTGTGGTCGCCGTGCTTGGCATCGACC
>CAZMKY010000363.1:0-5878 GCA_964566835.1 uncultured Rhodobacterales bacterium | reverse complement strand
CCGATGTGCCAAGCGCCTCGGCCATGTCGCGTTCCGGCGGCAGCCGTTCACCGTCAATCAGACGCCCGGACGCAATTTCGCGGATCAGCATTTCTGCGATCGCGACATACTTCGGCAAGGCGGTCGGGTCTGACATCCGGACGACTCAAAAAAATTGATACACTATTGATGCATATCAATGCGAATGTTACGCAAGGGGAAATCGCACGTCTTTCGAAAGATTCGCATGACCGTCGTTCCTGTTACCTCCCCCGACCTTGAAGGCGCAGAAGTCAGCTGGTTTTCTGCCCTCTGTTCAGATGATTACCGCTACCTTGGCGTGCCTGACGGCGACCTGCGCTCGTCTTTCGAGCACTGCCGCGACATCGTTCTCGAAGCAGAGCGTCAGGGCTTTCGAAATATTCTCGCGCCGTCGTCCTATCAGGTCGGACAAGACACGCTGAGCTTTGTCGCGGGCATGGCGCCGCTGACCGAGAAGATCAACATGCTGGCCGCCATCCGCTGTGGCGAGATGCAGCCGATCATGCTGGCACGCACGGTCGCGACGCTGGACCACATGATGAAGGGTCGTCTGACGCTTAACGTCATTTCCTCGGATTTCCCGGGCGAGAAAGCCGACAGCAACTTCCGCTATCAGCGGTCGCGCGAAGTGGTCGAGATCCTCAAGCAGGCGTGGACCCGGGACGAGATCAACTACGAAGGCGAAGTCTATAACTTCCAAGGCCTTTCGACCGATCCGGCACGCCCCTATCAGCAAAACGGCGGTCCGCTTCTCTACTTCGGCGGCTATTCTCCCGCGGCGCTTGAGCTTTGCGGACAACACTGTGACGTCTATCTGATGTGGCCCGAGCCGAAGGAAAATCTGGCCGAGCGCATGAAGGGCGTGAACGCCGTGGCCGAGCGTTATGACCGCACCCTCGACTATGGTCTTCGCGTTCACATGATCGTCCGCGACACGGAAGCGGAAGCCAAGGAATACGCAGAAAGCCTGACCTCCAAGTTGGATGACGAATACGGTCGCCTGATCCGCGACCGTGCCCATGACAGCGGCTCGCTGGGTGTCAGCCATCAGGCCCGCGCCCGGGAACTGGCGGACGAGTTTGGCTATGTTGAACCCCATCTCTGGACGGGTGTCGGTCGGGCCCGGTCCGGCTGTGGTGCGGCATTGGTCGGAAGTGCCGATCAGGTCCTCACCCAGATCGAAGAATACAAGAAGATGGGCATTCGTGCCTTCATCTTCTCTGGCTACCCCCACATCGACGAGGCCAAGCATTTCGGCCGCCTCGTCATGCCTGAACTCCAGACGGTCAGCTTGCCCCATGCTTATGGCCGCGTCCCGTCCGAGACCCCAGCAACGCCGCTTGGCGTCGGAGAAAGAAAATAATGCAACGCGTTGATATTACGTCCGATCTTAGCTTCAGCCGTATCGTCTATGGCATGTGGCGCCTGGACGAGGATTCGGATACCTCCGCCGACCACATCCGCAACAAGGTCGCCGCCTGCCTCGACCAGGGCATCACCACGATTGATCAGGCCGACATCTATGGCGGCTACATGGCAGAAGAGCTTTTCGGCACGGCCATGACCAAGGATCTGAGAAACCAGATCGAAATCGTGACCAAGTGCGATATCGTCGCCCCAGCAGGCCGTCACAGCGCCGCGCGGGTCAAGCACTACGACACCAGCCGCGCACATATCGAAGCCTCCGTCGATGCCTCGCTCAAGCTGATGAACATCGACCACATTGATCTGCTTCTGATCCACCGCCCGGATCCCTTGATGAACCATGTGGAGACCGGCGAAGCGCTCGACGACCTTATCGCATCCGGCAAGATCCGCGCTGCCGGCGTCTCCAACTTCCGTCCTTGGGATTTCTCGCTTCTGCAGTCCGCCATGGAAAACGATCTGGCGACAAACCAGATTGAGCTGTCGGTCACCGCGAACGAGGCCTTCACCAACGGTGATCTGGCCTTCCTGCAGGAAAATGACATTCCGCCGATGGCGTGGTCGCCGCTGGGTGGCGGCAGCCTGATGTCGGGTGACAGCGACGCGGGGGCTGCAATTGCCAAGGTGGCCGAAGCCCAGGGCGTTGATGCCGCCGCCGTTGCCGTTGCATGGCTTCTGGCGCACCCGTCCAGCATCCTGCCGGTCATGGGCACCAACACGATCGCACGGATCGAGAAATTCTCGGACGCCTTGAAGGTCGATATGGATCGTCAGACCTGGTTCGAGCTCTACACTGCAGCCTTGGGCCGCGAGGTGGCCTGATGCCAGATGGGAGCCGTTCGTTCATGAGACCCTTTATTCCCGGCCCGGAGACCGCACGCGATTTCCGCGATGCCTTGGGTCGCTTTGCGACCGGCGTCACCGTTATCACCACGAAAACGCCGGAAGGTCCTCTGGGGATCACGGCCAACAGCTTTGCAAGCGTATCGCTCGACCCGCCACTGGTGCTTTGGTCACCCGCTCGCGCGTCCCGTCGCTTTGCAGCGTTCGAGGCGGCCGAAAGCTATGCAATTCACGTTCTGGCCTCTGATCAGGCCAGTGTTTGCGGCGGTTTCGTCAAGGACGGCGCCGCGTTTGATCTTTTGGACTGGGCCGAGGGGGAGAATGGTACGCCATTGATCAATGGCTGCCTTGCCCGGTTCGAATGCACCCGCCATGCCGTCCATGACGGCGGCGACCATGCCATCATTGTGGGCCATGTTCACCGCGCCAGCATCGGCGATGGTGATCCCTTGCTCTTTGCCAAGGGGGCCTACGGCCAATTCGTCCAAAGCTGACGCAAGATCAGCAGGCGACACCAAGAAGGAACGACCAACGTTCCCTTTACAGAATAGAAATGGCGGTCAAAGGTATCGTCACAAGCACCGGGAAAACCGGAGCGATGGGAGGAAGCGCCAATGGTTGCGCTGTTGAAGGGGCTCTTGAAGCCGTTCGAGGTCTGGAATGACCTCATATTGCCCGTAGGCCGGGCCATTGCGATCGTTCTGGTCGCGCTGATGGTGGTTGCCATCCTGGTTCAGGTCTTTTTCCGATATGTTCTGGACAATCCGTTGCCCTGGCCTGACGAAGCCGCGCGCTTCTGCATGCTTTGGATGACGGGTCTGATCGCGCCGATGGCGTATCGCCGGGGTGGCTTTGTCGCCATCGACACACTTGTCCAGGCCCTGCCCGCGCGCGTGGCCGCGACGATTTCTTTCGTTCTCTTGTTGATCGCAGCCTTTGTTTTGGGCTTTGCAGTCAAGATTGGCTACGGCGAAATCACCGGGTTCAACGCACGCTTTGCAACCGCGTCGCTTTATGTCCCGACGGCGGTGGACTTCTCTGAATGGATGAAAGTCCCACGCTGGTGGATGAGCGCCTCGCTCTTCGTGGGTGTGATCCTCCTCTTCATCGTGAATGTGGAGCTGATCATCCGAACTCTCATCACCATCCTCGGCGGAGGCGACCAGTTGAAGTCGCTCGCGCCCGCAGATGACGTCGTGGCGGAGTAAGTGACATGCTGATCTGGTTCCTTCCCGTCTTCCTCATCTTCCTCATGATTGGTCTGCCGGTGTTCTTCGGCCTTCTGGCCGCACCGGGCATCCTATTGTTCCTTAGCGACCTGAACGCAGGCGCACCCGACCCGACCAAGCAGCTGACGGTGCTTTACCGCAACGTTTACAACGGCATGGACAGCTTCCCGCTGATGGCCATCCCGTTCTTCATGCTGGCCGGCGAATTGATGAACAAAGGCGGCATCACGACCCGTCTGGTTGAATTCAGCCAGGCGCTCATGGGCCACTTGCGCGGCGGTCTGGCGCACGTGAATATCCTGTCTTCGATCCTCTTCGCGGGCCTCTCGGGGTCGGCTGTTGCGGACACCTCGGCCTTGGGCTCCATGCTGATCCCGGCCATGGAAAAACAGGGCTATACGCGCAAATTCGCGGCCGCCATCACCGCCGCATCATCCGTCATCGGCCCGATCATTCCACCCTCCGGCATCATGATCATCTATGCCTATGTCATGGGCGAAAGCGTCGCTGCGCTGTTCCTCGCCGGCATCGTGCCGGGCATCCTCGTGGGTGTTGGTCTGATGCTGGTCGTCCGCCTGATGGCCGACAAGTACGACCTGCCCAAGGCCGAGCGCATCGTGAAGCGCGGCGCCGAGATGTCCAAGACCGAGGCTTTCACGAGCTTTGCGGTCCTGCGGCTGGCGCTTGGTGGCCTTCTGATGTGGATCGTCACGTCGCTCACCGGGCTCGAAGCGACCGGTGCAACGGCATGGCTGACGCTTCTGGTCTGCATCGTTGCGGTTGACCTAGGTCTCCGGCAGATGCGCAAGGCAGTCTCGGATGATTTCCGCCTCGTCTGCAAAAAGGCCGTTCTGCCGCTGATGACCCCGGTCATCATCATGGGCGGCATTCTGGCGGGCGTCTTCACGCCGACCGAGGCGGCCGCGATTGCCGTGTTCTACGCGCTGATCATCGGCTTTCTGGTCCTCCGGACGCTGACGTTCCGGGAACTGGGCGATGTGCTCAGCCGGGCGGCCATGACCTCTGCCGTGGTGCTGCTGCTGGTCGGCGCGGCCATGGCGTTCAAGACGGTTGTCTCGCTCAGCTATGCGCCACAGATCCTTGCGGACCTGATCCTCAGCCTCAGTGAGAACCCTTATATCTTGCTGTTCTTGATCAACGTGCTCTTGTTCATCGTTGGCATGTTCCTCGATGCGGGTCCGGCGATCATCATTCTGGGGCCGATCTTGGGTCCGATCTTCACCGATCTCGGTGTCGACAGCATTCACTTCGCCATCATCATGAGCGTGAACCTGACCGTTGGTCTGGCCACACCGCCCATGGGGTTGGTCTTATTCGTGGCAAGTTCGGTCTCAGGCGAGCGGGTTGAAACCATCGCCAAGGCCATCCTGCCGTTCCTCGCGGTCGAGATTCTCGTGATTTTCCTGATCACCTATATCCCGGCCATTTCGATGACGATCCCCAGATTGACGGGCTTCGTCCAATAACCGGCAGTCCGCTGCCATAACTTCGTAACCAAGAGATGATGACAGGGAGACTAAACGTCATGCTCAAGCACCTCACCACGGCCGCGCTCACTGCGGCAATGCTCGCCGGGACCGCTGCTGCGGCCTATGCGGGCGGCCACGCGATGACCATTCGCGCCACGGCGAACTCGAACGAGAACGACGAAGACTATGACGGTCTGATCGTGTTCAAGAACTACGTTGAGCAAGCCTCCAACGGCGCCATCAACGTCGAAATCTTCATGGGCACCCAGATCTGCGCCAACGGTTCGGAATGTCTGGCCGGCGTCGCAGACGGCAACGTCGACATCTACGTTTCGACCTCGGGCGGCACCGCCAATGTGTTCCCCTTCGTGCAAGTCCTCGACCTGCCCTACCTGATGGCCGATGACCGTATCGCCGAAGGCACGCTGGCCGCAGGCACGGGCTTCATGGACACCATGCAGGACCTCGTCGAAGAAAGCTCCGGCGGCGCCATCAAGCTGATGACCATCGGCAACACCGGCGGCTGGCGGAACTTCGCGAACACGCAAAAGCGCATCGCAGAGCCCGGCGACATGTCTGGCCTCAAGATCCGCACCGTGGTCGCTGACCTGCCGCAGGAACTCGTGAAAGCGCTTGGCGCATCGCCGACCCCGATCCCGTGGCCGGAACTCTTCACCTCGTTCCAGACGGGCGTTGTTGAAGGCTCCAAGAACGGCATCACCGACATCATGGGCATGAAGTTCCCGGATGCGGGCCTGCAGTACATCACGCTTGATGGCCATGCCTACATGGGCGCGCTCTGGTTCATGAACGGCGAGAAGTACAACGGCATGGACCCCGCGATGCAGCGCGTGATCCAGGACGGCTTCT
>CAZMKY010000362.1:0-1853 GCA_964566835.1 uncultured Rhodobacterales bacterium | reverse complement strand
TTACTACATGATCAACTGTGCACACCCGGATCACTTCCGTGACACGCTTGAGGCCGGTGCCGGATGGGCAAAGCGCATTGGCGGCGTGCGGTCCAACGCGTCCCGCATGAGCCACGCTGAACTGGATGAGGCCGAGGTTCTGGATGACGGCGGTCCTGTCGAGCTTGGGCGCTTGAGCGGCGACCTGACCAAATGGCTGCCGAACCTCCGCGTTATCGGCGGCTGCTGCGGCACGGATCACCGCCACGTAGGCTGCATTGCTGCGCACGGCGCGGCGATAAAGGCTGCATGAATGGAAGCTGGGACGGTCGGGGAAGGCTCGACCGTTTGCCAGCCAGAAATACGATACTTGAGGAACTGAAATGACAGGCTTTGACACCGCGAAGATGCGACCGGCGCAGAAAACAGACGCGCTGGCCTTGGCCAAGCTGATCGACACCGCGGGCGAGGGCATCCCAAGCTGGCTTTGGGCCAAACAGGCAGGGGATGGCCAAAGCCCGCTGGACATCGGCGTGCAGCGCGCCAGCCGCGAGGAGGGTGGGTTTTCCTACAAGAACGCCATGGTCGCCGAACACGATGGAGCGGTCGCGGGCATGCTCTTGAGCTATGCCATCACTGAGGCGCCGGAAGGCGATCCGGATAGCCTTCCACCGGCCATCGCCCCCTTCGTAGAACTGGAGGCCCACTCCGTCGGCACGTGGTACATCAATGCCTTGGCGGTCTTCCCATGGGCGAGGGGAATGGGAATTGGTTCGGATCTTCTCCGCCTGGCCGAAACGCTGGCGGTCGATAATGGACAGACCAAGATGAGCATCCAAGTCTACGCGCAAAACCACGGCGCGGTCCGTCTCTATCAGCGCATGGGGTATGCCATGGCGACGAAAGCTCCCGTTCGCTCGCATCCGGCGCAGCCTTACTACACGGGTGATGTGCTGCTTCTGACGAAGACGATCTGACGCCAGTGCCGTAGAAAGACATCGGCAGGGCGCAAAATCTACTGAAGACGCGTTTCAGAACGCGTCTCAGCCAAACTCCATGGCGGTTTCCAATTCGTTCAGCGTGATGTTCTCGACGGTCAGGACATCACCATCGCCGAAGTCGAACACAACATCGCCAGCGACTTCCATACCAAAGGTGTCCACAAGATCACCAATGTCGCCCGGCGCGCCATTCATAAGCGCCTGATCGATGCGAAGGGTGTCTTCGGCGCTCGAGAAGTCGGTAATGATATCGATTTCGTAACCTTCCTCGAACGTGAACAGATCGCTGCCGGCCCCACCGGTGAGCGTATCGTTGCCCCATTCCCCTTTGATGTTGTCGTTGCCGCCGCCGCCGAACAGCATGTCGTCACCGGCCTTGCCGCGCAGACCGTCATTGCCCTTACCGCCCCGGATTTCGTCGTTGCCGTTTTCACCAACCAACCAGTCCGCACCCTCCTGGCCTTGCAGCAGGTCATCGCCTTCGCCGCCCGCCACAAAGTCATCGCCAGCGCCGCCTTGAATGGTGTCCGCTCCCCAATCGCCATAGAGCGCGTCATTCCCGCCATAGCCAAAGACCGCGTCGTCTCCTGCTCTGGCACGGATGATGTCGGCGCTGCCACTGCCCCAGAAGACATCGGCTTCAAAAGTTCCCCAGACTTCGTCGATGCCGGTGAGCTGGTCCCCGTTCAGCCGCGCATCAGTTGAGAAACCAGAGACGAGGCCGTAGCTCAGGCCCGACAGTTGCGTCAGGTCCAGAATGTCCTTGAAGCCAATGCCGCCATCAAAGACATCCAGACCGGCCCCCGGACGCAACAGCGTCTCCATCGTGCCGCCTTCAAGGGCGACGATGTTCTCGTAGGTCACCGACGTCAG